>JBGSPT010000072.1:0-4939 GCA_041738475.1 Treponematales bacterium | reverse complement strand
CCGCCATGCCGGCCCGCCTCCGTCGCGGGCCCTCCTGGAGAAGGGCGGATCCGAAGAGGGCGTCCTCCTTCCGGGAGGGGAGCCCGAGGCCCTGTGGGCCTGGGCGGCCCAGGAACTGCAAAACCGGCCCGGCGCTTTTCCGGAAGAGCCCGAGCCTTGGTTCGACCGCACAGGCCGCCTTGCCCGGGACGGACGCTTTCAGCCCGGGGCCCTTACCGCTCGCTGGGAGGATGTCCTTTCCCGGCTACTAGAAACCGAAGTTGCCTGGTTGTACGCCCCTTTGAGCAGGGCGCAGACCCTGCCGGGGGATCGGACGAGCCTCTTGGAGGGGGATCCCTTCCCGCCCCGGGAGGGCTGGAACGAGTTCGGCCTGCAGGTCCGCATCCTCTGGGCCCTGCCCCTGGGGGGAGGAGCAGTCCGGGGCTCGACGGCTTCCGCGGCCCGCTGGCTTGGGGATCCGGCCACCCAGACCCGTCTCGGGGCGATCCTGAACTGGGTTCCCGCCCGTCGGGAAGCCCGGGCGTCGAACCCCCTGGCGCGGGCAGCCCAGGAGGCCTGGCTCGAAAGTACCTACGTGTGGGAGGCTCCCGAATATGCGCACATCGACTGACAACCGCCCGGCGTTTCCGGCTCGATCGGCTGCGCGCTGGATCCTCGCGGTGCTGATCCTAGCTTCCGCCGCTTCCCTCTGGGCGAACGGCACCCCCGAGGAGACCTGGCAGGAGGCGACGGGTACGGAGGTCTGGCTCAGGGAGTTCGACCTGTCCGGCGCGAAACCCGGCACCCACAACGTCGTCATCCGGGCCCGGGACTCGGCGGGAAACGAGGCCCTGGTGGGACCGTATAATATCCGTATCGACCCCTCCGTTGGCCTGCCGACGGTTCGGATCATCTACCCCGAGAAGGACACTGTCCTGCGCAGGGACGTCTCCATTGTGGGCGTAGCGGGCGGACGTATCGGTATCCAGACCGTAGAGATCAAGCTCGGCGGGGGCGGGTACTCCCCCGCGATGGGTTCGGAGTACTGGAGCGCTTCCGTGGACTCTGCGTCCCTGCCGGACGGACGGCATACCCTGACGGCCCGGGCCGTGGATCCCCGGGGGACCCCGGGGCCGGAGACCTCCGTGTCCTTCGTCCTGGACCGGGCGCCTCCCGCCGTCCGGATCCGGTCCCACGAGTCCGGGGCCCTGATCCGCGGGACCGTCCAATTCGAGGGGACCGCGGACGACGCGAACGGCATCGCCCGGCTCTCCCTGAGCGTCGACGGCGGGAAGACCTACCAGGACCTCGGCTTCCGGGGTGCCCGGGGGGAGACGGAGGTGGGATTCTCTTTCCCCGTCCAGAGCGGAAAGCTTCCGGACGGGGCCGCGATCTATCACATCCGGGCGGAGGACGGGACGGGAGCCGTATCGGTCAACCCCGTCCTGTTCTTCGTGGACAACAAATCCCCGGAGCTGGAGATCCTGTGGCCGGAAAAAGGGGCGAGCGTCGCGGGCACTTTCCGGGTCAGCGGAACGATGAAGGACGTGGTGGGAGTGCAAAGCCTTTCCTGCGAGATCGGGAAGTCCGTGCTGGAAATCGAGATGCGCCCCGGAGACCCCTACTGGACCGCGGACATCCCGATACCCCCGGGAACCGGGCGGTCCGTCGATCTCCGGATCGTCGCGACCGACCGAAGCGGCAATCGGACCACGGTCTCCCGGAGCTTCGTGAACGACCTCGAATCCTCGATATCCAAAATTAAAGTAGTGCATCCCGGCGAGGCGGGACTCGCGGCGTTCCCGGCGGACGGGGCGATCTACGGGTATGTTCTCGGGGGAGCCGACGCGGACACCGTGAAGGTCGAGGGGGGGAAGTCCTACCCCGCCAAGCCGGGTTTCCGCATTCCCTCCTCGGATATCGGGCCGGGGCGCAGCGAACTCCGTCTCCAGGCCTCGGGACCCGAGACTGCCCCGGGTGAGGTGCTTAAGGTTCGGGTGGTCCGTCCCGCCCCGCCCTCGGGAACCGTGCCGACTCCCCCGCCGCCGCCTTCGAACGTGACGGTGACCTCCCCGGCGCCCTACTCCTTCCAGCGGGACGGCTTCGATATCACCGGGACCTCCGAGGCCCCCGCCGGCTCCCGCCTGGAATACCGGACTGCGCCCACGGAGCCCTGGCAGGAGACAGCCCCGGGCGGAGACGGCAGGTTCTCCGTTCGGATCGACCCGGATGCCCTGCCCGAGGGACCGATGCATCTGGAACTTCGGACGGTGACCGACGGAACCGCGGCCGAGCCGATCTATCATCCGGTCAACCGGCATACTTCGGCGCCGGAGATCCGGATCCATTCTCCCCGTTCCGGGGAGACGGTGAACGGCAGCGTGACCGTCTCCGGGGACGTCGTTACGGCCGCCCCGATCGCGGAACTTTCGTATACCCTGGACGGCAAGACCTTCCGGGCTCTCCAAGGCATCCCCGCCTCCTACGGAGCCGCCTTCTCCGTAGTCGTGGACTTCACGGTCCTCCAGAAGGCCGGGGGGAGCGTCGGAATCCGGGCTGTGGACGCGGCGGGGAACTCCGCCGCCGTCGCGATACCCGTGACCGTGGACGCGTCGGGTGATCTTCCCGAGGTCCAGCTGAACCTCCCCGTCGACGGAGCCGTGGCGACCGGGGATTTCGACATTTCCGGCATGGCCTTCGACGACGACGGGGTGGCGGCCGTCCATTGGCGGATCGGGGAAGGCACCTTCTCCCGTCTGGCCGCGGAACAGAGTTTCCGGATCTCGGTTCCCCTGACCTCCCTCCGGGACGGCGAGCGGAGGATCGAGGTCTACGCGGAGGACGTCTACGGCCGGGTCGGGCCTCCCGCGTCGGCGGTCGTCCGGGTCAGCACCGACGCGCCGACCGTCGAAGTCGCATCCCCGGGCATCGAGACGTACAACCGGGGCACCGTGATCCTGCGGGGAACCGCCCGGGATCCGAACGGCATTGCCGGGGTCCGGGTCTCCATGGACAACGGTTCCACCTTCCAGAACGCCGAAGGGACCGAAGCCTGGAGCCTGTCCCTCAACACCGGGGCCTACAAGGACGGGGTGTATTCCGTCCTGGTGGTGGCGGCGGATTCCTACGGCGTGGAGTCGAGGGTCTCTTCCCTCCTCAACATCGACAACACGGCGCCCCTGATTTCCCTCGGGGAGCCCGCGGACGGCCGGACCTCGGGACCCGCACTCCGCGTCTCGGGCCAGACCAGCGACAACACGGGAGTCTCGGCCCTTGCCTTCGAAGTCACCCCCGTGCCTGGGACGGGGACCCAGCGCGGCCTCCGGATCGAGGCCGAGCCGCGGCTGGTGATCCTGGAAACCCTGGACGTCTCCTCCCTGCCGGGGGGGAATTACGATCTCCGGATGATCGCCTCCGACGCGGCGGGCAACTCGTCCGTCCTGGTACGGGGCATCGAACTCGTGAAGGAAGCGGGAGCGCACCAGGTCGTCCTTTTGGATCCGCTTCCGGGGGTGGCGCATACGGGTCCCCTGACGGTTTCCGGCCGGGTGACCGGTCCCGGCCTTCCCGCCTCGGTCGGGATTTTTATCGGCCCGACCAGGGCCGCGGATGCGGAGTTGGACCGGTTCGGCTATTTCCGGCACACCTTGGAGGGCATCCCCGAGGAGAGCCGCCTGGTCCTCTGGGCGGGCTTCGACACCCCCGCGGGGGAAAAGGTCCGAAGCGCGGAACACGCCGTCACCCTGGAACCCTACGGCCCCGTCCTGACGATCGCGAGCCACAGAGCCGGGGATGCGGTGACCGGCCGGCCCTGGCTCAGCGGCACGGCGGGAATCAGGCTTTCCCCCGGGGAGGCCGAGGAGGCGGGCAAGAAGGCCGCGAGACTGTTCGAAGTTTCCCGAGTGGAGGTCAGTCTGGACAACGGCCGGTCCTTCCAGCCGGCTCAAGGGACTTCGGAATGGAAGTTCCGGCTGGAAACCGCCGAACTCCCCAGGGGTCCCCTGCCCGTGCTCGTCCGGGCAGAGTACGCGGACGGCCGGGCCGCGGTCCGGAGGATCCTGCTTACCGTGGATACCGCTCCCCCCGTGGTGACCCTGGCGGCTCCCCAGGAAGGCAGCCTCCACGCGGAGTCTCTCCTGATGTTCGGGACCGCTTCGGACGAGTATGGCCTGGAGACCGTTGAGGTCAATCTCCGTGCGGGAGACAAGGCCGGATATGCGCTCCCCCAGTTCATCCAGGGACTGTATCTGGACACCCATGCCCTGGGCGCGACTTACGGGGACGTAGGCCTGGGGGTCAGTTTCTTCGACAACAACGTCAAGCTCCAGCTGCAGGCGGGCTTGGCGCCCCCGGGCCGTTTCACGGGAACGGTGTTCGGGGCCAAGCTCCTGGCCAACGTGCTCTACCTGCCCTTCGACTATTTCCTGGGTCCGGATTGGTCGTTTTTCTCCATGTCCCTGGCACTGGGGGCAAACTTTTCCTACTTCACCATGGATTCCGGCAGCGATCCCCTGGTCATGTCCTCGGTCCTGGTTCAGTGGGAGTTCGCGCGGTTCCAGTTCGCCGAATGGAAGGCTTTCCGGACCTTCTCCCTGTATGCGGAACCGAACCTCTGGTTCGCCGCCTCGGACGTGGAAGCCGGAGCCATCTTCAAGCTGGCCTTCGGATTCCGGGTCGGCATTTTTTGAACGTCCCTTGAACCGCTGCCCGCCCCTTCCCGGGGCGGGCCGTTATTTTAGCCTCCTCCGTTTACCGTCCACCGTCCACGGTTTACACTATGTCCCATGCTCCTCTCCCCGCCTTTCCGGTCGGCGGCCCGGGACTACCGCCTGCTCCTGGACCGGGGATACCCCTCGGCGGCCGGCCTCAAGCTTGTGGGGGACCGCTACGCCCTGGACAAGGCGGCCCGGACGGTCCTCTTCCGGGGGATCCTGCCGGAATCCCTGTCCTCGGCCATCGC
>JBGSPT010000136.1:0-4925 GCA_041738475.1 Treponematales bacterium | reverse complement strand
TAGGGCCGGTCCCGGGTCGTCCCCGGGAACCGGCCGCCCGGGGTATCCCGCACGCGGATCGCGTGCGGGGCGGCCCCGGGAAGGTTCGGGTTACTTCTTGAACTTGATGTTGTAGTACTTCTCGTCGACCTTCTGCTTGGTCGTGGGCAGATAGCCCTTGCCCATGATGTAGGTGTCCATGTAGACCAGGACGTGGTTCTTGGCGCGGACGCCGGTGTTGGCGTCGATGTAGTAGCCGCCGTTCCACTGGGCGCCGGGGGTGTAGACCGCCAGGGCGTCATACAATCCCTGCAGGCTGTCCTTGGTGGTCTTGCCCTCCACCACGTTCTTGGCGAACTCGCCCAGACCCGCGGTGACCGTGAAGCCGTAGCTGAAGGCCCAGGTGCCGAAGCGGCCGGCTCCGCCCTTGTCGATGACGGCCTGCTCCACCTTCTTAAGGATGGCGGGGAAATTTCCGGCCTCGGCGGACAGGTCCAGGCCCAGGGCTCCCGGATACCCCATCAGCGGGGAGGGGAGGTCGGCCTCGACGAACATCCCGCCGTAGGCGAGCAGCTGCTTGAGCAGGGGCTCGGTGTGGGCGTCGTTGGTGCAGAAGAAGGCGGTTTCCTTGCCGTACTTCTGGATCCACTGGGGGGTCTTCTCGAGGATGAACTGCTGGGCGCCCGCCTGGCCGACGTCGGAGGTCGGGTCCGGGGCGGTCTCGAAGGCGAACTTCAGGCCCAGGTCCTGGCAGGCCACTTCCATGATCTGGCGGCGCAGACCCAGGGTCTCGTAGGACATGTGCCGGGGGAAGGAGATGTGCACGAAGGTCTTCGCGCCCAGTTCCTTGGCGGCCCAGATGATGGTGTAGCCCCGGGAGATGAAGTCGCTGTTGACCGCCAGGTCCGCGGCCGCCTCGATAACGAGGGGGTCCTCATGGGGCTCGCCGGCGAAGAGCAGGATCTCGGGCCTCTTGGCGCGGACGCGCTTGAAGGCTTCCGCGGCGCCCGGCACCGACTGGTTCATCACGATGGCCTTCATCATGGGGTCGTCCGCCAGGGCGACGATCTGGGAGATGGTGGTCTCCTGCTGGTCCATGAAGTTGTCGGGATACGTGATGTGCTGGATCATCCCGCCGTCGGCGACCTTGCCGTAGCGCTTGATCAGCTCCTCCGCTCCGCGCAGGTCGTCCTCGGACTGGGAGACCGTACCGGTCACCACGCCGATATGGAACGCGGCCTTGGCCGGGCCCATGGGCTCGGCGGGCTTCTTCTGGCAGCCCGCGAATACGAGCGCGATCGCGAGAAGGATCGCGGCCGTCTTCAGGAAACGATTCATGTAATGCCTCCTTCGCCGTGTGAGTGGGCGATGAAGGAATTGTACCCCAAATGGGAGAATGGTCAAGATGCGGCGCGGCGTTTCTACATATAGAATTATCCGTATAAATATGCATTGAGGCGGAGCAGGAATTCGGAATCCGCGGGTATTCCGCCGCGGCGGACGCTTCCGAAGCCGTTTCAGGAGACCCGACGGAGTGTTCGGGGCCAGGGTTTCCTTTTCCCCGGGAATCCTATATCATCGGGATCCGGACGCTCCGGCGAACCGCGGGTCCAAATCCAGTCGTCGAGGGTTGCATGCGGTTTCTTCCCAAGCGCTTCGCGGAAGAGTTTTTCCTCTACTCCAGCCAGTTCACCGTCTTTTTCATCCTGATGCTCTTCTCCACACCCTCGATCATCGCCCTCCAGCCCATAGCCCTGGTCGTCTTGAACGGATTCCTGCTTCTGCAGATCTCCCTCCTGGCGTTCTGGGGGCACAAGCCCCTGCCCCGCTTCCTCTTCTCCTTCATCACCCCCGCGGGCTATTCCCTGCTTCAGACCATCACGGGCCGGACCTTCCCGGTGGACATGGCCAGCTTCTTCCTCTGGGCCGTCTCCTTCTACGTGGGACTCCTCCAGGCCTGGAGCGGCGCGGCACGGAGGTCCTGGCCGAAACGGGTCCTGGAAGCCTTCCTCTCCTTCGGAACGGTCTTCACCTTCATTTTCTTCTACTTCTACCTGGACCTCCGCATCACCCTGGCCATGCGGTTCAACGCCGGGGATCTTCCCTACGAAGGCTACATCTGGGGCCTGTCCATCTCCAGCTTCCTGCCCGCCTTCGTCGGCTTCATCAAGTCGCCCCAGCATACCTTCTTCGCCTTCGGGGCCTTCGTGTTCGGGATCCTCCAGCTGGTAAACAAGGTCAAGGAGCTGTCCCTGAGGGCCCGGCTGGAGCGGATCGTGGGCTCGGTGCCCCCGCCGTCGGGGGACGGGAAGGACGGCCCCGCCCGGACCGAGGCGGAGAGCAAGGAAGCGGCGGTGATCTACGGGGACATCTGGAATTTCTCCGCCTTGAGCGGGAAAGTCTCGGCCCGGGAGGCCGTGGAGGTTCTAAACCGGTACTACGCCCTGTGGAACGTCACGGTGACCCGGCACGGGGGATACCTGGACCAGTTCGTGGGGGACAGCGCCGTGGCCGTGTTCGGACTCCTCGGGGAGAAGGACGCCGCGGAACGGGCCGTAGCCTGCGCCCTCGAGCTGCTGCGGGAGCTGCCCCATCTGCAGGAGGACTTGGCCGCGGCGGGTCTGCCCGTGATCAAGCATGTAGGGATCGGCGTCCACTGGGGCAAGATCATGGTCGGCCGCCTCCATAACGGGACCTGCCCGGCCTTTTCCGTGTTCGGCGAGGCGGTCAGCATCGCCGCCCGCCTGGACTCCCTGTGCCGGGAGTTCAAGCAGGACGTCCTGGTCAGCCAGGCGGTCTACAAGCAGGTGGGCATCGAGACCCAGCAGCACCTACAGATGGCGGGGGAGGTCCTGCTCCGGGGCAAGACCCAGCCCAGCGCGGTGTACGGGAGAAAGTAGGGGGCCCTAGGCCACCGAGTGCCGCTTGACCTTCTTGGTCGTGGTCATCTCCAGGGGCTCTTCCAGAAGGGTGACCTTGGAGATCCGCTGGTAGGGCAGCATCTTGGAATTCACCTCGTCTACCACCCTCCGGATCCGGGCCTCCACGTCTCCGGAGTCAATGCCGTCCCGGGCGCCTTCGAAGTACTCCCTGCTCGGGAAGATCAGGGCCTCGATCCCCTCGATCTTGGCCTTCCTGTCCTGGACGTACCCCCGGATCAGGACCTGCTCCACCTCGGGATGGAGCTGGAACCGGTTCTCGATCTCCTCGGGATATACGTTCTTGCCCCCCTCGGTGACGATCAGGTTCTTGGCCCGGCCCGTGAGGTAGAGGTAATTATCCGAATCGAGGTATCCCACATCGCCGGTGCGGAACCACCCGTCGGGGGTAAAAACCTCCGCGGTGGCCTCGGGGTTTTTGTAGTACCCCTGCATGACCATGGGGCCTTTCACGACGATCTCCCCCCGGCCGTCGGCATCGGGCTCCAGGATGCGGAGTTCAGCCCGGGGGATGACCCGGCCCACGCTGGTCTCCACGTAGGCGTCCGTGGGGTTCAGGGTGAGGATGGGGCTGGTCTCCGTGAGGCCGTAGCCCTGGACGAAGTCGATGCCCAGCTGGTTGTACTGCCGGAAGACGCTGGGCGCCAGGGGACCGCCCCCGGAGATGCAGATCCGGATGGTCCGGAGGCTCGCCTTGTCGAGCACGGAGCCGAAGAGCTTCTTGCCCGGATTCACCTTGAACACCTTCTTGATCATCCCCGACAGGGCCATCAGGAAACGGATGATCCCGTGGACCACGGGGCCCTTGGCCCGGATTCCCTTCAGGATCCCCGCCAGGACCTTGTTGAACAGAAGGGGGACCCCCAGGAACATCGTGACCTTGGCCTCCTTGAGGTCCTTGAGGATCTGGCTGGTCACCATCCGCTGTCCGAAGACGATCTCGGCGCCCACGGACAGGGCTTCGATGAAGACCGCCAGCATCGTGTAGGAGTGGTGGATGGGCAGGAGGGCGTAGAACACGTCGGCGGCGAAGATGTGCAGGTTGGACTGGGCCAGGTAGCAGTCCGCGACGAAGTTGGCGTGGGTCAGCATAACCCCCTTCGGGACCCCCGTGGTTCCGCTGGTGAAGAGGATCGCCGCCAGGTCTCCCTCCCGGGCGGGCTCCGCCGGGGCGGCCCCGGGGGCGGGCGCCAGGTCGTAGATATAGCCCGGCTTGCCCGGGGCCAGGGAATAGCGGCCCGAGAGCCCCAGGCGGGCGGGATCGAAGTCTGCGAACTTCTCCTCGTCCACGAAGAGGATCTTGGAATCCGAGGCCCGGAGGATGTTCTCGATCTCATCGTTCCGGAGCTGGTAGTCGATGGGCACCGCCGTGGCTCCGGCGAAGAGGATACCCAGGTATGCGACCGCCCATTCCGGGGCGTTCTTGCCCGTAACCGCGGCCTTGTCCCCCTTGCGGAGACCCGCCCCGGAAAGGAAGGCCGCCGTCCGCTCGATCCGGGCCAGGGCTTCGGCATAGGTCAGGGTCACCCGGTCGGGGGAATAGACGGTGAAGCAGGGCCGGTCCGGATGCCGCTTGGCGGTGATCCGGAACATCTCCGGAAGGGTCGGCCATTCGCCGTCGAACATCGTGCCGCGGTATTCGTCCAGGAAGGACCAGGGGGTGACGGTATCCATGGTTTTCGCTCCGTGTTCAGCAGGTGGTTAAAATACTCGAAGCATTTCAACCACCTGCTATGCAATTGCGTAGAGAACCTTGCGGTTCTCTACGCAATTGCGACATTAAGGTAGTGTTAAAAAAGGCTCCGTAGCCTTTTTCAACACCCTGCTGGGATTCCGGAGTGTCTCCGGGCGCCAGGGCGCTGTGCGTTAGACACGGGGGATCGCCGACCGGTTGCGGCGGGCGTCGGTTTCGCGGATCTTAATCCCCGCGGGGCCCGCGGTCACAAGCTCCGGAACACTAGGGTCGGCGGCCGCTCAGGGTCCGGACCGCGAAGACGAGATACAACC
>JBGSPT010000092.1:0-5259 GCA_041738475.1 Treponematales bacterium | reverse complement strand
GGCCCGGGCATGGCGCCCGTCGTGGAGGACCGCGGCGATTCGGACCAGCCGCTCTCCCGCGGGTCCGATGCAGGCCGTCTCGGACCCGGGAAGACGGGATCTGTAGGCCTCATAGGTCTCGAAGGTGTCCCGGCCCCAGAGGTCCCCGGCGTCCTCGATGGAGGCGCCTCCCTCCCGGACTACCAGGGAAACGGGCCGGTCCGAGGCTCCCTTGATCACGAGGGCGTCGAACCCCGTGGCCCGGAAGGCGGAGCCCCAGGCTCCCCCCACGTCGCATTCCCCGAAGATCCCGGTCAGCGGGCTCTTGGCCAGGACCTGGTGCCGGCCCGAGGTGGGCACGGGGGTGCCGCAGAAGGGTCCCACGGCAAAGATCACGGCGTTGTCCGGACCCAGGGGATCCGCGTCCCGGGGTACGTGGCGCGCCAGGAGCCGGGAGCCGATTCCCGAGCCGCCGATGTAGGACCGGACCTCCGACTCCTCCAGGTCCTCGACCCGGACGGTCCGGGCGCCCAGGTCGACGATCAGGGTCTTGCCGAACGAAAAATCCATAGGATCTCCTGGTCCGTGGCGGATTCATAGAGTGTATACTGGAAATCCGCGACGGTGGCCAGATATCCGCCGCCATGGAAAGGAGAGCTGCCCGTGAAACTCACGACCCTCATGGACAACGTGGCCTACGGCAAGGGTATCCGTGCGGAGCACGGCTTTTCCGCCCTGATCGATACCGGAAATGCCCGGGTACTCTTCGACACGGGGCAGTCCGACGCCTTCCTACATAACGCCGCTGTCCTCAAGATCGATATCGCGTCTGTGGACGCCGTGGTCCTGAGCCACGGCCACTACGACCATACCGGGGGCCTTTCGGCCTTCCTGAAGGCCAACGACCGGGCCCGGGTCTACTGCAAGCCCGCCGCCCTGCTGCCCAAGTTCCGGGAGGACCGGAGCATCGGGATGCCCTCGGAGGCCGCGGCCTTCCGGGATCGGTTCATCCCGGTGGAGGTGCCGACGGAGCTAGCCCCGGGGTTGACGATCCGGCCGGATATCCCGATGAGGAACGAGTGGGACGGCCACATGGCCGGGTTTTCCGTACCCGGTCCGGGCGGCCCGGTGCCGGACCTCTTCGAGGACGAGCTCTACCTTACCCTGGACACCGGGGGGGGCGCCGCGGTCGTGACGGGTTGTTCCCACCGGGGGGTCACGAACATCGTCCGGGCCGCCCGGGACGTCTGCCCCGGGGAGCTCCGCCTGGTGCTCGGAGGTTTCCACGTGAAGGACGACACCCCCGAAACCATCGGGCGCCTGGCGGGGGAACTGGACCGCCTGGGGGTCCGGCGGCTGGGGGTCTGCCACTGCTCCGGAGTGGACGGGTACGCGGTCATCCGGGGCCTGCGGCCGGACTCCTCCTTCTACAATTACGCGGGGAACGTGGTGGAGCTGTAGGTCCGTTCCGGACGCCGCGGCGAAGGGCTGCCTCCATCCGGATCCGCGGCCCGTCGCCGCAACCGCGGGAAGTCCCTCGCATCCGCCCTACCGCATCTCCCGGAGGGCGTGGGCGATCCCGTAGGCGTGGTCACCGATCTTCTCGACATGCCGCACCAGGTCGATGTACAGGAGCTCGAGCTTCACGTCCGCCCCGGACTTGAGCCGCTTCCGGGCGCTCTTCTTCAGGGTGGTCCGCAGCTCGTCGATCCGGTCCTCGTACTCGGAAGCCTGGGCCAGCTGTTCGTCGGAGATGTGCTTGTTCATGTTGCCCACCACGAAGCCCAGGAAGTTCTCCACCAGCAGGGTGTAGGGCCCCAGTTCCTCCGGCTTGAGGGCGTCGGTGGGAAGCTTCCGCTTCCGTCCCCGGTCCAGGAGGTGCATGAGGCTCAGGGAGTCGTCGGTGATGTTTTCCAGGTCGTCCACGATCCGCAGGGAGGCCGCCAGGTCCCTCCGGGCCCGCTCGCCCATCTCGTGGGACACGCACTCCAGGATGAAGCCCGTCAGCTCCTCCCTCATCTGGTCCGCCCGGTCCTCCAGGGCGGCGATTGCCTCGATCTCCGGTTCCAGGTCCGCGGGGGGGGACTTCAGGGCATTCCGGAAGCGGACGAACATGTCCCGGGCCAGGGCGGCCATGTCGGCGATCTCCTTCTGGGCGTATACCAGGTTCATCTCCGGGGAGTCCATGATGGGCCCTGCCACGTAGCGGAGGCGTTCCGGGGCGGCTCCCTCGCCGGACCGCTCCCGGACGAGCCGCTCCAGCAGGGCGGCGAAGCGCCGCACGAAGGGGAAGAGGACCAGGGTGTTCACGACGTTGAACACCGTGTGGAGCATGGCGATTCGGGTGGCCACGTTTCCCTCGGTACCCCCCGGGGTCACGGCCTCCACCAGGCGCAGGAAGGGGGCGAAGAGGATCACCGCCCAGACCGTGCCCGCCACGTTGAACAGGATGTGCGCCCAGGCGGCCCTGCGGGCGTGGACCTTGGCGGCCAGGGCGGCCAGGAAGGCGTCAATGGTGGTTCCGATGTTGCAGCCCAGGACCAGGCCTGCGGCCATGCGGAAGTCCACGACCCCCTCCAGGGCCAGGGTGATCACGATGGCCGTGGCGGCGCTGGAGGAGTGGACCAGGATCGTAAGGATCGTGCCCACCAGGACGCTGACCAGGACGGAAACCAGGCCCATCCCGGAAAACCGCGCCAGGAAGTGAAGGACCTCGGGGCTCGGCTTGGGAAGGGTGTGGGAGAGGAAGTCCAGGCCGATGAAGAGGATTCCGAAGCCGATGAGGGCGTCCCCGTAGCTCCGCAGGGCCTTGTTCCGGGTCTTGATGTACGTGGAAAGCAGGAACCCGACCCCGACCAGGGGGACCGCCAGGAGGGTGATCTTGAATTTGAAGCCCACCAGGGAGACGATCCAGGCGGTCACGGTGGTTCCTATGTTGGCCCCCATGATCACCCCAACCGCCTGGATCAGGGAAAGGAGCCCCGCGTTCACGAAGGAGACGACCATGACCGTGGTGGCCGAGGAGGACTGGACCAGGGTCGTCACCCCGATGCCCGTCAGGACCGCTGCCAGGGGGCTGCGGGTCATCTGGTTCAGGGCGCCCTTGAGGCGGTCTCCCGCGGCGCGCTGGATGCCGTCCGACAGGACCTTCATCCCGTAGAGGAACAATCCCAGGGCGCCTATCATTTCCAAGGTCAGGGTGACGACGGTCATGGGCTCTCCCGCGTTCGAGGTTTCGGTGGGTTAGGGTGGACAGGGATTTATACAATTCTTACACAATACTTGCAAAGGGCTCCCGGGAGTCCGAACGTGTCGGGGGCAGTCGAACCGTCGTTTTTCGAGGTATATTCCTTGTCGAGGCGGGATCCGGAAAGCCCGGTAGGGTTATGGTGATCCCGCTATACCGTTCATGGAGCGATCCGATGCGGACAGCGATCCCGACTCGGACGGCGGCGGCCGTCCTCCTTCTCCTCGCCCTGGCCTCCGCCCTCGCCGCGGACCCTCTGTCGTCCAGGATCCCGCCGGACCGCGCCTCCGCCCTGATCCGCGGGGAGGAGCTCCGCCGTTCCTCCACCGGTCGTGAAGCTTCCATAACCTGGGCGCCCGCCCACCCCCTGGCCGCCCGGGTCCAGTCCGACCTGCGGTCGGAAGAGCCGGACGTAATCGTGGAGGCGCTGTATCTGTGGAAGAAGCCGCGCCCCGCCGATCCCGCGGCGGAGCTCATCGCGGTCTACAACATCCTTCGCGCCGTGGGGACCCTCCAGGGCATCGAATACTGGTCCGCCAGCAGGCAGACCATGCGGCTCTTCTACGAGGAGTCCTGGCGCGTCGTCTCCCCGGAGGACCGCACCCGGGTGCCCGACCAGCGGGTCGCTTCGGTGCCGCCTTCGGAGACCTTTACGGTCTGGCAGAAGGATCTCTCCTTCGGGGGAAACCTGAACCGCCTGGAGTACAGGACCGCCCCGGACGGGGTGCTCCTGGAATCCGTCAACCTTACCCGGATGTACTACAAGTTCGTTCCCCTGGCCGCCCCGGGGGCCCTGAAGGTCCGGGTGCTCGCCCTGAACACCGACGAGGGGATCCTGTTCTGGGCCGTATCCAGCGCCCGGGCGGCGGTGGTGCCCGGGATACGGGGGAAGCTGGAGGACTCCTTCGGGAACCGGGCGGAAGCCGTGTTCCGCTGGTTTTCCGCGAGGATCGCGGAGGCCTGGAAGGGGTTGTAAGGTTCCTGTGCCCCCGCGCAGGCCGCGTTTGTGCCCGGATCCGGGCCGTGCTATAGTGGATCCATGAACCGAATCGGGGGAGAGCCGCCGTCGGCCCGGGACGTGCGCGCCTCGGCGGAGATCCTGACGGACTTGGCGGACGGGATGGGCACGGTCCTGAGGGGCAAGGATGCTTTCACGAGGGACTTCCTGGCCTGCGCCGCCGCGGGGGGCCATCTCCTGGTGGAGGACCTGCCGGGACTGGGCAAGACCACAGCGGCCAAGACCTTCGCGGCCCTGCTCTCCCGGGGTCCGGGCTCCACCGCCCTCTTCCGCCGCCTCCAGTGCACTCCGGACCTCCTGCCCTACGACGTGACCGGGGTGGACGTCTTTGACCCCGACACCCGGGCCTTCGTCTTCCATCCCGGCCCCGTCTTCGCCAACGTGCTCCTGGCGGACGAGCTCAACCGGACCCCTCCCAAGGTCCAGTCCGCCCTGCTGGAAGCCATGGCCGAAGGCCAGGTCACCACGGCGGAGGCGACCCGCCCCCTGCCGGAGTTCTTCTTCGTGGCGGCGACCCAGAACCCCGTGGAGATCGAGGGGACCTACCCCCTGCCCGCAGCCCAGCTGGACCGCTTCCTCATGAGGATCTCCCTGGGTTACCCCGACCGGGAGGCGGAGGTCTCCATCCTCCGGGACGATCCCTCCGCGAACGTGCTGGCCGGGCTTACGCCGAGGCGGACCGTGGAGGACCTACTGGCCGTCCGTCGGACCGCCCGGGCGGTCTGGGTCGATCCGGGGCTCCTGGATGCCCTCGCGGACCTTGTGTCCGTGACCCGGTCTCATCCGGGCATCCTCCTGGGAGCCTCTCCCCGGGCCGCCCTGGGCCTTCTGGCCGCCGCCCGGGCCCGGGCCCTCCAGGAGGGCCGGGGCTTCGTGGTCCCACAGGACATCGTGGACCTCGCCGTCCCGGTGCTGGCCCACCGGCTCCGAACCCGGGATCCCGGGTTCGACGCGGCCGGATGGATCCGTCGGGAGGCGGCCGCCCGGACCGATCCGCTCAGAAAGGGCTAGTCCG
>JBGSPT010000087.1:0-14371 GCA_041738475.1 Treponematales bacterium | reverse complement strand
GGCCCGGGCCCCGGTCTTTGGGGCGGACGGCCGGTCCTTCGCGGCCGCGGGCTCCCGCCTCCTTTCGTACGCCGCCTCGGGCAGGCTCCTGTGGTCCGCGGAGCAATTCGCCCCGATCGCGGCGGGTCCCTCCGTCCGCTTCACCCCCTCCGGAAAAACCCGGGTCACCCTGGCCCTAAGGGACGGAGCTGTCCGGGAGTACGCCGAGGACGGTGCTCTCTTGAGCTCTGTCCCCGGCACCGGGCTCCCCTTGAGCTCTGTCCCCGGCACCGGGCTCCCCTCCGCTTGGTGCGGCCTCGGAGAAGGCCTCGCGCTAGCCTACCGGGACGGAACCGTCACGGTTCGGGACGGGGCGGGGGAGGAGACCTCCCGATTGCACCTGGCTTCCCCGGTCCTGGCCGCCGCGGGGGACAGAGCTGAGGCTTGGCTCCTCCTTTCCGGGGGGAGTGTAGTCCTGCTCCGGGAGGACGGCTCCGTGAGCGGCACCACGACCACAGGGATCCATGATGCCCGGGATATCCGGGTCTTCCAGGAGCGGGTCCTGGTTCTCGGTCCCAGGGGGGTCGCCAGCCTGGCCAAGGACGGACAAGTCTACCGGGATCTGTCCCTCCGCCACGCCCCCCGGATGCCCGCCGTAACTTCCTCGGGAATCGTCCTGTCCGCAGGGGAGGACTGGATCCTCTACGCCTACCGCTTCGAGAGTCCCCTGATGGAGCCCGTCCTGCCGGCCCCCGGATACGTGGACTTCGCCGCCGCCCGGGCTAGGGCGGACGAGGAAGCCCTCTGGAATCCCGGATTCGGCGACGACGCGGCGCTTCGGGAGCTCCGGCGTATTGAAAAATCCTTGGGATCCGCTAGTATTGGAGCGGAGGAAGAGGATGCCCTGCTCCTCTGCTCCGCGATCGCCCTGGGGTACGGAGCCCGCGAGGATTCCGTGTACGGAGGCGCCGCTCCCTCGGGACCCCGGCCGTCGGGCGCCCTTCCCCGGGCCCTCGCCTGCGATATACTGGGCATGCTGGGCTCTCCCCGGGCGGTCCCGGTCCTGACGGAGGCCTACCTCCGGGACCCGGATCCCGCGGTGCGGGCCCAGGCAGCCCGGGCCATCGGGATCATCGGGATGGACCTGACCGGTGAGGCGCTCCGGGCCTTCCAGGGGGCGGCGGACCGGGAGTTCTTCCTGGACGAGCGAAGCGCCCTGGCCACGATCGACGCGGTGGAGGGAATCTACCGCGCCCTGGGCAAGCTTTCCGATCCCGGAGGGATCCGGGCTGTCCTGCGACTGGCGGGCAAGCCCTACGGATCTGAGGTCCGTTCCCGGGCCCTGGCGGCCCTGCGCCGTCTCTCCGAGCCCGTACGTTGAAGAGGAGGAATCGTGAAAAAATACTGCGCCGTCCTGGCCCTCCTGGCCTTTCTGACACCCGGGGCGATCCTGTCCGCCCAGACCGTGGCGGAGGACGAGCTCCGCTCCGTGGGCGGAAGGACCATCGAGTTCATCAACTACGTGGGGCCCCATGCCCGGGTGGACACCCTGGAGGAGATCCGGAGCCTGGGCGCCGCCCTCGGACGGGCCGTTAAGGCGGGTGCAACCCGGGCGGGGAGCGAGGCGCGGTACGCGGTCATCCGGGTCCGGGATCCCTCCGCCCCCTCGGGGCTCGATGCGGACATCATCATCCTGGGGTCCGGTGCCGGGGTGGACCACATCCGGAACCTCCGGCACATCCTGGGGGCATACTTGGAGGAGGCCTACGGCTACTCCACCGCGGACGGCTTCCTACTGGCCACCTTCCTCACGGTGTACAACGCCGTGTACCGGGGCGATCTCGAGTACTTCGGGAAAGCCTACAAGCCCGCGGTCCTCACGTACCTGAGCGCCCAGAACGCCGGGCTCTCGGTACGATACGACGAGTGGGCCGGCCGCAGCCGCATCGTCCTTCCGATCACCGCCCGGGCCGGGACCGCCGGCCGGGTGGACACGGGACCCATCACGGACGAGTCTGTCGTGGAGAGCCTCAAGGAGGAGTCCGGCACCGCGGCCATCCCGGAGCGCCGGGAGATGGTGGACCTCAAGGAACGGGAGGTCGAGGAGCAGAAGGCCGCCCTGGAAGCGGACAAGGCCCGGATCGCGGAGCAGGAAAAAGCCGCGTCTGAGGAGACGGCACGCGCCGAAGCGGCCCGGGCGGAGCTCGAGAGGGACAGAGCTTCCGCCCAAGGCCCCGAGCAGGAGGCTGAGCTGACCCGCCGGGAGGCCGAGGTGGAGGCCCAGGAAAAGGCCGCCGCCGAGAAGGAAGCTGCTGTAGCCGCCGCCAAGGAGGAAACCGCCAAGGAGGAGGCCGCGGTGGCCGCCAAGGAGGCGGAGATCGCCGAGGACCGCAAGGCCGTGGCGGAGGACCAGAAGGCCGAGATCGCCCAGGAAGTGGCCGCCAAGGCCCAGACCGCTCCCCGGGGCTCGGTGCTCTTGGACCTGGTCGACCCGAACCGCCCCTACGCCCGCCTGGCCTTGGTGGACCTGGCCGGCGGGGCCTACCTCAAGACCGGAGAGCTTAACACCCTCCGGGCGGATAGCCTGGTGGATGTCGGAGGGGCCTTCGTGGCCGTGGCCGGCCGGGCCGAGGGTTCCGGTGCCGTGCGTCTGGTCCTCCTGGACCTGGAGACCCTCTCCGCCAAGGTCACCGGCACCGTGGACGTCCACCCCGAGACGGGGGTCTGGAAGGAAGGCGCAGGCGTCCTGGCGGTGGCCGACGACGGCGGCAAGTGGGTGCTGGGCCTCTTCGACCCCGCGACATTGGAGCTCAAACTGAAGTCCGAAGCCGCGGTCAGTCCCTTCACCTTCATGAGGTCCGTCCCCGAGGGCCTGGTGGTAGCCGGGGCGGGGGGAGGCCTCCTCTTGCTGAACAAGGCGGACCTGAAAACCGTCAAGGAGATCCGACGGTAATTCGGAAGGCGGAGGCCGAAAGGGCTTCCGCCTTTTTTTTGACTCCGCCGGCGCGGCGGCAAGGAGGACGAGGGTGGAACGAACGGGACCCTTTCGGGGCAGGACGATCGCGGTGGTGGACGACCTTTCCGGGGACGAGCAGAGGTATCTCTACGGCCTGGCCCGCAGGATCAAGGATACGATCCGGTCCGGCGGGGATTCTTCCCGCTTCCGGATCTCGGACCGGGACTATCAGGCCTACCTCATCTTCCTGGAGAATTCCACCCGGACCCGGGAGTCCTTCCGAAACGCCGCGGAGTTCCACGGCTGCCGGGTGAACATGTTCGACGCCGCCACCTCCTCCTTCGCCAAGAACGAGAGCCTTTCGGATGCGGTTAAGATGCTGGTGGGCTACGCCCGGGAATCCTGCTTCGTCATCCGCTCCGGCCTGGAGGGCGTCTGCCGCTGGCTGGACTCCTCCGTCGGGGCTTACTGCGAATCCGCTGGCTTCCCCAAGCCCGCCTTCCTAAACGCCGGGGACGGCAAGCACGAGCACCCCACCCAGGAGTTCCTGGACGAGTTCACCTTCCTGGAGCACTTGGGCGGGGACGATTCCCGTATCCACCTGGCCCTGGTGGGGGACCTCTGGCACGGCCGGACCGTCCATTCCAAGGCGGAGGGACTGCGGGTCTTCAAGGAGGTCTCCGTGGACCTGGTGGCCCCGGAGCTCCTGGCTCTGCCCCCGGCCTACGTGGAGCGGATGAAGGCCTCGGGCTTCGAGGTCCGGGCTTACGAGTCCCTGGATGAGTACCTGGCTTCAGGCCGGGTCGCCCCGATTTGGTACTACACTCGGCTCCAGCTGGAGCGCATGGGGGAGAGGGTTCTGGACCGGGCCGCGGAGCTCCGAAGGACCGTCACCTTCCGGCCCGATATGATGAGCCGCCTGCCCGAGGGAACCCGATTCTACCATCCCCTGCCCCGGGACCGGAAGGCCCCGGAGATCCCGGTTTTCCTGGATGAGCTTCCCCTGAACGGCTGGGACGCCCAGTCCGCCAACGGCTACTACGTCCGCATCGCCCTCCTGGGCCTGGTGTCCGGGGCCCAGGGCGGGGACTTTCGGGGCGTTCCCAAGGAACCCCTCCGCTTCGAGGAGGACTTTGTGACCGAAGTCCCGGCGGCTTCCCGATTGAAACCTGAGTACAAGGTGGGCATCAAGCCCGTGGAGAGCGGGATCGTCATCGACCACATCGCCGCGGGACGCCCTATCCGGGAGATCTGGGACACTGTCGACAAGGTCCGCCGCATCCTGGGCCTGGACGTCCGATCCTCCCACGGGGTCTATCACTCCAACGCGGGCACTGAGGTCTACAAGGGCATCCTCTCCCTGCCGGATATACTAGCTTTCGACCGTCGGGATCTCAAGAAGCTCGGAGCCATCGCCCCGGGCTGTACCCTGAACCTGATCAAGGACTCCCGGGTCCTCAAGAAGTACCGCCTGGCCATGCCCCCCCGGATCTACAACTTCGACCAGATCTCCTGCAGGAACGAGGCCTGCGTATCCCACCCTTCCCACAGGGAGGGCGCGCCGGCCCAGTTCCGCCGCACCGGGGAGAGGACCTTCACCTGCCTGTACTGCGACCGGGAGCACGAGTTCGGGGAAATCTGGGACCTTTGATCAACCCGGATACCGTCTGCGGTACTCCCACATCACGATCCCCGCGGCCACGGAGACGTTCAGGGACTCCACGTTTCCCCTTTGGGGTATGCTGACGGCTCCGTCGCAGGTCTCCTTCAGGAGGCGGGAGACGCCGTAGCCCTCGCTGCCCAGGACGATGGCGCTGCGCTCCGGGAGCTTGGCCTGGCCGATCTCGACGCCTCCCATGTCCGCGGCGTAGCCCCAGAATCCGTTTTCCTGGAGGGCGGTCAGGGCCCGGACCAGGTTGGGCACTACGGCCACGGGCACCCAGGCTACGGCTCCCGCTGAGGACCTGGCCACGGTGTCCGTGTCGTGGGCGCTCCGCCGTTCCGGCACGATCACCATGTCCGCCCCCAGGACGTCCGCGGACCGGAGGATGGCTCCGTAGTTATGGGGATCCGTGACGTGGTCCAGCAGGAGGACCAGGGCCTCGGGCTTGGACAGTCTTTCCAGGAATTCGTCGAGGTCCACGTCGTTGGCCGGGCGGGAGTCGTCCTCCAATGCCAGTACGATACCCCGATTGTCCGGGGCGACGGCGTCCAGGTCCCCGGCCTTGGCCTTCTCTACCTGGAGGCCGATCTTGTCCGCGAGCTCCAGGATGCGCTTGATCCGGGGGCCTGTCCCGGACACCCGCAGGCGGCCCCGGACCTGTCCCCGCTTCAGGGCCTCCTCGATGGCGTGGAATCCCGTGAGAAGGTGCATGCCGGAAGCATACCCCGGACCGGGCTGCCGCGCAACCGTGGAAATCCTTGGATGATGGAAATGACAAGATGGACAGGATTCTAAGAGGATAGACAGGATTTAATATATGGAATCTATTTCTGTCCCCTCTATGCATCCTGTTCATCCGGTTCCATCCGGTAGATCCTGTCGCTCTTTTTTCGAGACTTGTCCTTCTCCGTGGTCTCCGTGTCCTCCGTGGTGATTCCCGGGAACCTTTATGGCGATTCCTGGGATTCGCAGGTCAAGGCATGACAGTGTATTCTTGAACCACCTGGATGGCGCTCTCCACCTGGCCGACTCCGGGGATTTCATGGGCGGCCGCGACCGCCGCGTCGATGCTCTGCTGGGTGTTGGCCACCCCGTGGAGGGTCACGAGGTCGCCTTTCACGTCCGCCTCCAGGAAATGGATGGAGATGCCCTTGTCGAAGAGGATCGAGGTGATGACCTTCTGCCCCAGGGAGAGTTCCCGAAGGCGCTGGCCGCATTTAGACTCCAGTTCGTCGGTGATGGTCAGCAGGCGGTATTGGTTGATGATCTGGGCTACCGTGGCGGGGTGCTCCAGTCCAGTGTTCAGGACCATGTCGTAGTTGACCGGATCCCGCCAGTCCAGGTTGAAGAAGTATCGATGGAAGCCGTCCCGGTCGTTGTCGCTCTGCCGGGCAAGCTGTTCGGCGTGGCGCTCGTCACAGTTGTAGAATTTCTTGATCCGCTCGATCCGGATGGGCAGGGGGGATGTGAGCCGGACGGCGATCACCCCCGGCACGCCGGTGAAGATCCCCATGCCGCCCCGGCCGACTAGTATGCAGTCTCCGATTTGGGCTTCCTCGAAGAGAACGGATTTCAAGAAATGCAGGTAGTCGTCCCGGCCCCGGCTCAGGGAAGCCCAGAATCCGGGTTTTTTTTCGTCGAATTTCTGGATTTCCGTTGCCGCGATCCCGTATTCGGCGAGTTTTTTCTCAACGTAGGCCCTGTCCAGGTAGCGGTAGCCCGTCAGATCCGCCAGCTCGTGGGCGGTCTCCTCCCCCAGGGACGCGAGTTCCCGGGCTATGCAAATCACGGCCATGTCTCCTCCCTTCCGAACCCAGGTCCGGTCCGGCGATGACGTCCGATGATCTCCCTAGTACAAACATAGGACCTGCCGGGCGGGAAGTCAAACCGTCCGGGGGCTATCCATGCCCTCGGAGCCCGGTATAGGATCGGCCATCATGCAACGAATCGGCGAACTCGCGGCCTTCGGGACGGCGATCTGTTGGACCGTCTCGGCGGTCTTCTTCGAGAAAGCTTCCCGGCGCATCGGCACCGTGGCGGTCAATCTCTACAAGCTCGTCGTGGCCATCTTCCTGCTTTCCGGCACGGCCTGGATTCTGCGGGGCCTTCCCTTTCCTTCGGACGCCCCGGGGGCGGCGTGGCTGTGGCTGTCCGCCTCGGGCTTGGTGGGCTTCGTGATCGCGGACATATTTCTCTTCAACGCCTACGTGATGATCGGGTCCCGGACTACCATGCTTTTTCTGGCCCTCTCGCCGCCCACCACGGCTATCTTCTCCTTCCTGGCCCTCCGGGAGATGATGCCTCCCCGGGGCTTGGTAGGGATGGCCCTGGTCTGCGCGGGCATCGCGGCCGCGGTCCTGGGCCGGCGCCGAGACGCCCGGGCCGAACAGGTACGGGACCGAGACCTGCGGCTCAAGGGCTACCTGTTCGCCTTTTTAGCCTCGGTGGGGCAGTCCGCGGGGATGATCCTGACCAAGCTGGGCTCCGCGGGCTACGACACCGTGGCGTCCACCCAGATCCGGGTCCTGGCCGGCATGGTCGGATTCGCCCTGGTCGCCCTGGTCTCCGGCAAGAGCCGGAAGGTTTTCGTGGAGGCCCCCGGGGACAGAGCCGGGATGCGGAACACCGCGGCGGGGGCGGTGTTCGGACCCTTCCTGGGGGTCACCCTCTCGGTCTTCGCCCTGAACCATACCCAGGCGGGCACGGTGTCCACCCTGATAGGCCTGGCACCGGTCCTCATCATCCCTCCTTCGGTCCTCTTCCTGAAGCAGAAGGTCAGTCTCTGGGAGATCCTGGGGGCCTGCACGGCGGTCGGGGGGACCATGGTGTTCTTCCTGTAAGCGGCCTTTCCCGAGGAGGATCCGCCGGTTTATACTCTTCCCATGGCTATTACCTTTTATTCCGAGGGAGCCGCGGGAGAAGTCACCGGCTCTAAGCACGTGCTGGAGATTGACGGCCGCCGTTTCCTGGTCGACTGCGGTGCCTTCCAGGGCAAGCGCCAGACGGCGGAGCAGAAGAACAAGGCCCTGGTCCCCGATCCGGCGTCCCTGGAGGCGGTATTCCTGACCCACGCCCACTACGATCACTCGGGGATGCTGCCCCTCCTTGCCAAGCGGGGTTTCCGGGGGAACGTCTTCGCGACCCCCGCCACCCGGGACCTTGCGGGGATCATCATGATGGACTCCGCCCGGATCCAGGCCCGGGACGCGGAGTACCTGGCCAAGCAGGCGGCCAAGCGGGGCGAGCCCTTTACGTGGAAGCCCCTGTACGACGAGCAGGACGCGGTTCAGGCGGTGGGACAGTTCGTGACCGTCTCCTACGGACGGCCCCTTTCCGCGGGGGACGGGGTTCGGATCGAGTTCTTCGACGCGGGCCACATCCTGGGCTCCTCCATGATCGTGGCGGACGTAAAGGACTCCGGGGGGCGCTCGACCTCTATCGCCTTCACCGGGGACCTGGGCCGCAAGGGCAAGCCCATCATCCGTGACCCGGATACGATCCCCCCGGTGGAGTGGATGGTCCTGGAGGCAACCTACGGGGACCGGCTCCACGAAGCCCAGGACGAGGCGCTGGAGAAGCTGGCCCGGGTGGTGAGGGAGACCGCCGCCAAGGGCGGCAAGGTTGTGATCCCCGCCTTCGCTATCGAACGGACCCAGGAGCTGGTCTACTACCTCCATCTTCTCTCGGACCGGAAGGCCATTCCGGAGATCCCCATCTGGGTCGACTCCCCCATGGCGATCAACGCCACCACCATCTTCCAGGTCCATCCGGAGTGCTACGACCGGGAGACCCACGACGCCTTTCTGAAGCACCACAAGAACCCCTTCGGATTCAACCACCTGCGCTTCTCCTCCTCCGTGGAGGAATCCAAGGCCCTGAACGACCTGAAAGGCCCGGCCATCATCATCAGCGCCGACGGGATGTGCGAGGCGGGCCGCATCCAGCACCACCTTTTGCACGTCGTGGAGGATCCGGCCAACACGGTCCTGATCGTGGGGTACATGGCCGCGGACACCCTGGGCCGCAGGATCAAGGAGCGGGTCCCGGAGGTCCGGATCCACGGGAACGTCCTAAAGCTCAGGGCCCGGGTGGAGGAGATCAACGCCTTCAGCGCCCACGCGGATTACAAGGAGACCTGGGACTGGCTGTCCGGCCTGGACCTCTCCCGGCTCAAGGGGGTCTTCCTGGTCCACGGCGAGCAGGAGAGCCTGGCCGCGATGTCCGCCTTCCTGGGCAAGCAGGGGGTCCGGGGGGTGAGGATCGTGAAGTACGGGGACCGCCACGAACTCGTATAGGAGCCCGACAGACTACTAGTCCCGGAACAGTTTAACCAGGGCGGGCTCGATGGTCTCGTACCGGCTCGGGGCGTCCAGGAGGGCAGCCAGGGCGGGGGGCACCGGAACGGGCCGGCCGATCAGGGGCTCCACGACGGTCTCGAACTTGGCGGGATGCGCGGTTGCCACGACGATCGCGGGGGCCTCGGGCATGCGGCGCTCCCGGACGTATTCCGCGCAGGCGGTGTGGGGACAGAGCACGCGGCCGGAGGATTCAAAGACGCGCGAGATGGTATCCCGGATCTCCCCGTCCGTCACGCTCCTGGCGGAGACTTCCCGCTCCAGGGTTTCCCGGTCGGGGAAGAGGAAGCGCACTCGCTCCAGGTTGCTCGGATCCCCCACGTCCATGGCGTTGGCCAGGGTACGGACGCTGGGGCGGGGGCGGTAGATCCCCTCGGTCAGAAAATCCGGCAGGGTGCGGTTGGCGTTGACCGCCAGGGCGATCCGGGCGATCGGGGCACCCATGGCCTTGGCCCAATATGCGCCTACGGCGTTGCCGACATTCCCGCTGGGGATCACGAGAGAGGGCTTCTCCCCGGTCTCCGCCAGGAAGAGGGCCGAGGCGTGCACGTAATAGACTGTCTGGGGCAGGAGGCGGCCCAGGTTGATGCTGTTGGCCGAGGAGAGCCGGAAGCGGCCGGAGATTTCCGGAGAGCGGAAGGCTTCCTTCACGATCCTCTGGCAGTCGTCGAAGGTCCCCCGCACGGCGTAGGAGGAGACGTTGCCTCCCCAGCAGGTCAGCTGTTTCTTTTGGCGCTCCGAAACGCCGTCTTCCGGGAAAAGGACCCGGACGGAGATGCCTTCCCGGCCGTGGAAGGCCGCGGCGACGGCCCCCCCGGTGTCCCCGGAGGTGGCCACCAGGATGGTCAGGGGCCTTTCCCCACCGTCCTGGAGGCGCTCCAGGGCCCGGGCCAGAAAGCGGGCCCCGAAGTCCTTGAAGGCCGCGGTGGGGCCGTGGAAGAGCTCCAGGATCCGGACCCGGTCCGAGAGCGGGGCAAGGGGCACCGGGAAGTCGAAGGCCTCCCGGCAGAGCTCAGGCAGGTCCGGCTCCAGCTCGTCGTCACGGAAGAAGGGGGCCAGTACCTCCCGGGCCCGCTCGGGGTAGGGGAGGTCCGGGTCTAGGGCCTCGGGGGACAGAGCCGGAAGGGTCTCGGGGACGAAGAGACCCCCGTCCGGGGCCAGACCCGCCCGCAGGGTCTCCGAGGCGTTCGCCGGTTCGCAGCCGCCCCGGGTGCTCGGGAACCTCACGCGGCCCCTCCGACTTGACCGTTGACCAGGATCCGGGCGCCGGCCTGGCTGATCGAACCCGTCCAGGAATCGCTGGGCACCCCCGCCGCTTCCCAGGCGGCCGCCATGGCCCGACGGGCCTTCTCGGCCTCCTCGTCGCTCCGACAGAGAGCGAAGACCGAGGGGCCGGATCCGGAGATGGAGCAGCCCAGGGCCCCCGCCTGGAGGGCGGCCCTCTGGACCGAATGGAAGGCCGGGATCAGGGGGGCCCGGCGGGGCTCTATGAGCCCGTCCTTGAGGCACCGGGCCATCAGGTCCAGGTCTCCGGCGTAACAGGCGGCTACGAAGGCCGCCAGCCGGGAGGACTGGGCGACGTATTCCTTGAGGGGCAGCTCCCGGGGCAGGACTCCCCTGCTGGACCGGGTGTCCAGCTCCCGGTGGGGATGGACCAGAACGACCCGGAGCCCTTCGGGCACGGGGATACGGACCGCCTCCACGGGATCCAGGGAGCGCAGGAGGGTGAGCCCTCCCAGGAGGCAGGGGGCGGCGTTGTCCCCGTGGGGGGAACCCGAGGCCAGCTCCTCCCCCAGAAGGGCGTACTTTAGCAGACTTTCTTTTGCCAGGGGCTCGGGCAAGAGGGAGTTGGCCGCCGTCAGGGCTCCCACGGAGCTGGCCGCGGAGCCGCCCATCCCGCTGGACAGGGGTATGCCCTTGCGTACCGACACCCGGAACCCGAAGGGAAGATTCAAGTCCGCCCTCAGGCGGATGAGGGGCAGGGTTGCGGTGTTGCGCTCCGGGTCGACCGGAAGGTTCGATACGACCCCGTCCGTCCCGGCAAGGGTGACCTCCGGGGATGCTCCCGGGGCAGGAACGACCTTCTCGACGGTGACCGTGTCCCCCACGGCGTCCAGGGGGAAGCCCAGGATGTCGAAGCCCACGGCCACGTTGGCCACCGTGGCCGGGGCGAAAGCCTTAGCCGTTTTCTTTTCCATGTTCAGCTCCCGTTGCGGGGATTTTGGGATATCCACCAAGTCGGATACTTCATGGACAGCCCCTACAGGGACAGAGCTCGTTCAGGTCGAAGGGGTCTCAGCCCAGGGCGTCCAGCTTGCCCACGCGCCGGGCGTGGCGCCCTGCCTCGTACTTGGTCTCCAGGAACTTGTCCAATATCCGCTCCACCGGCACGGCGTAGTCCACCCGTCCCCCGAAGGCCAGGAAATTGGCGTCGTTGTGGGCCCGGGCCATCTCCGCGGTGAAGAGGTCGTGGACCAGGGCGCAGCGGATGCCCTTGTGCTTGTTGGCGGCGATGGAGATCCCGATCCCGGTCCCGCATAGGACGATCCCCAGGTCGTATCCGCCTTTGAGGTACTCCCGGGCGGCCTCGTCGCCCTTGTCGGGGTAGTCCACGCTCTCCTCGGTGTCCACCCCGAGATCCACGATCTCGTGGCCCCGGCTTTTCAGGTGGTCGGAGATTATTCGCTTGAGTTCCAGGGCGCCGTGGTCGTTGGCCAGCAGTATCCGCATGGTGTCCGCTCCCCTTCTGGCCGGTTCGGCCCGCAGGCAGGTTCAGTCCGCGGGCCGGCTCCGCCGGCCGGATTTCTGCGGCGGAGTATACCATTTCAACGCGGGAAGGTAAGGGGCCCCGGGAGTCCGGGAACCCGGGGACTTGACACCGGGGCGGGATTTGAAGAAAGTATACGAAAAGAACGTAAAACGTATAAAAAGTTCACAAAGGAGGAGAGGTGGCAACGGAACGGGAAGAGCGGAACCGGCAGCGCCTGGTGGAATCGGCGAGATTCCTCTTCTTCGCCGAGGGGTTCTCGAGCCTGGGAATGGAGAGAATAGCGGAGCGGCTGGGCGTGAGCAAGGCCACGCTCTACAAGTATTTCCCTGACAAGCGGGCCCTGGTCGCGGCGGTCGTGGATCTGCAGATGGAGGAGATCGGCGCACGGTTGGAAGACCTCGACAAGCCCGGACGGACCTTCCCTGAGCGTTTCGCGGGGCTCCTGGGCACCATATTCGAGACCATCGGCCCCTCCATGCGACGCTTCGTGCCAGACATCCTCCGGGATGCGCCCTGGGAATGGGAACGGATCGCGGAGTTCCGGCGGAAGCGGGTCTTCTCGCTCCTCGCGGACCTGTTGGACCAGGGCGGCCGGCAGGGGATGGTCCGGACCGATTTTCCTGCGACCTCCCTCGCCCCGCTCCTCATCGCGGTGATCGAGCAGTTCGGGCGCCCCGAGGTGCTCGCGGCCCTGCCCGTCTCGATGGAGCAGACCGTCCGCTCCTTCGCGGGCATCCTCCTGCAGGGGATCCTCAGCGAGGGAGGCCGGAAGGAATTCAAGAGGATCAGCTCGAACGTGCACAGGACGCCCCGCCCGTCGGGGGGCGCGGAAGGAAGAGAACCGATATGAACCGTACCGCGAATGGGATGTCCGCCGCGGCCCTCGCCGTCCTGGCGGCCCTCCTCGGGGCTTGCGCCCGAGGGGACGGGAAGCTGTCCGCCTCGGGAACCATCGAGGCCGTGGAAGTGAAGGTCTCCTCGACGGTCCAGGGAAGGGTCCTGGAAGCCCTGGCCCGGGAAGGGCAGGCCGTGGAGGCCGGGGTCCCCCTCGCCCGGATCGATCCGGAGTCCTACCGGCTCCAGGAAGGGCTGGCCGCCTCCGGGGTTGACCTCGCGGAAGCCCAGCTCGAGCTTCTCCTCCGGGGTGCCCGGGTGGAAGACCTGGTCCAGGCGGAGGCGGCCCTCGCGTCCGCGGAGGAGGCTCTGGCCTTCGCCGAGTCGGACGCGAAGCGCATGCGGGAGCTGGAAGCCGCGGGATCCGCCACCAAGCGGCAGCGCGAGGATGCCGACGCCCGGCTCTCCGCGGCCAAGGCGGCCCGGGAGGCGGCGAACCAGTCCCTCAAGAAACTGAACTCCCTTGCCCGGCCGGAGGAGCTCCGGGCTGCCCGGGCCCGGGTGGAGCAGGCCCGATGGAGCCTCCGCCTGGCCCGTCGGGCGCTTTCGGAATGCGAAATCCTGGCCCCCGTTGCGGGGGTGATCACGGCCCGCCTGGCGGAGACCGGGGAGCTGGCGGCACCGGGGACCGGTATCGCCCTACTCTCGGACCTCGCTTCCCTGAGCCTCCGGATTTTCCTGCCCGAGGCGGAGATCGGGAAGGTGTCCCTGGGGGAGAAGGCGGCGGTCGCGGTGGATTCCTTCCCCGGGCGCACCTTCCCGGGCACCGTGTCCTTCATCTCCCCCCGGGCGGAGTTCACCCCGAAGAATGTCCAGACCCGGGACGAGCGAGTCAAGCTGGTGTACGCCGTCCGGATCGATCTGGGGGACGGAGAAGGGCTCCTAAAGCCCGGCATGCCCGCGGACGCCTATCTGGATGAGTAGTCGGATCGCCTCCGGAGTGGCCTCGGATCCGGAACCGAGCTCTGTCCCCCTCATGGCGGAGGGACTGTCCCGGAGCTTCGGCCCGGTCCCGGCGGTGCGGGACGTGGGGCTCTCGGTGGACCGGGGCCGGTCCTTCGCCTTGGTGGGGCCCGACGGTGCCGGGAAGACCACGACGATGAGGATGCTCTGCGGCCTCCTGGCCCCGGACTCGGGCGCGGTCCGGGTCTTCGGTCGGGATCCCCGGAGCCGTCCCGCGAAGGACCGCATGGGTTACCTGTCCCAGCGCTTCAGCCTCTACGCCGACCTGTCCGTGGACGAGAACATCGCCTTCTTCGCGGAGATCCACGGGGTCCGGGACTACGGCCGGACCCGGGACCGCCTCCTTGAGTTTACCCGCCTGGCCCCCTTCCGGGCTCGGGCCGCGGGGAAGCTCTCCGGGGGAATGAAGCAGAAGCTCGCCTTGGCCTGCTCCTTGGTGCACGGCCCGGATCTCCTCCTCATGGACGAGCCCACGACGGGGGTCGACCCGGTATCCCGACGGGAGTTCTGGGATATCTTGGGCTCCCTCCTGGCGGATGGCCTGGCCCTGGTGGTCACTACGCCCTATATGGACGAGGCGGAGCGCTGCGATGAGGTCGCACTGATGTCCCGCGGAGGCCTCCTGGCCCGGGGATCTCCGGCGGACCTGGAGGCGGGGTTTCCCTACGGCATCCTTGAGGTCCCCTGCCCGGATGCCCGGGGGGCGGCGCGGGCGCTGGCGGGAGTCCCGGGGGTCTCGGAGACCCAGGCCTTCGGGGACCGGGTGGACGTCCTGGTCGGGGACGCCGATC
>JBGSPT010000062.1:0-2581 GCA_041738475.1 Treponematales bacterium | reverse complement strand
GCCGCCCCGCCCGGGGCCTGCCCGCCGGGGACCCGGACCTGGCGAAATTCCTGGAAGCCCTGAAGGACCTGATGAGGTAGAAACCTCGGGAATGAGTCCGGACGGCCGCAGACCCTCGCAGTTTCCGGGTCTCCCCTTCGGGTTACGGAGCCCGGACACCACGCCTATTTTTTCTTCACCTTGACCGTGGCGGTGTCCGTGATACCCCGGCCGTCCGTGACGATGACGGTCTCCACGCCCTGACGTTCCGTGGGGGCCGTGTATAGGCCGGCCGGGGTGACCGTTCCGCCGTAGCTCGTCCCCATCCCATAGGCATAGGTTCCGTCCCCGCCCACCGCGTCGAACTGGAAGGTCGAGCCCAGGGTGACGTTGATGGACCGGGGGACGATGGTGAGGGCCGGGAAGGCGTCGACCACGGTGACGACGGAATCCGCCGTCGCGCTCAGGGAATCGGTGACGGTGACCGTCACCGTCGCCGGGGCGGCGGGCGCCGTGAAGTCCGCGGTCCCGTCGCCATAGTCCGTGATGGAGCCGCCCGAGGCGCTGAACACATACGGAGGCGTACCTCCCGAGGCCGTGAACATATAATTCGTTGCCTCCTCCATGACCGCCGCGGTCGGCACGATCGCCAGGGTCGGGGGAGCCGCCCGCACGGTCACGGAAGCCTGGGCCGCCTGGCCGGAATCGTCCTCGACCTGGACCACGGCGTCCGTATCCGAGGACGGGGCCGTGTAGTCTGCGGTACCGTCCCCGTTGTCCGTCAGGGCGCCTGCGCCGGAAACCAAGTTGAAGACATAGGGGGATGCGCCTCCGGTAATCCCGAAGGAAACCGGATCTCCATAAGCGAGAGACACGCTGGACGGCAGGATGTACAGCTGTGGGATCGCCACCGCGCTGACCGTGATATCCGCCAGGACTTCCTCGCCCCGGGAGTCCGAGAGGAGGATCGAGGCCGTCGTCGCACCCCCGTCCGCCAGGTACTCCGCGGTCCCGTCGTTGTGGTCCGTTAGGGTGCCGGCACCCCCGGTTTTTAAGAACGAGTAGGGTCCCCGGCCGCCGATCGCGGTCAGGGTCAGGTGCTGGCCGGCCGTCAGGACCGCCGAGGAGGGGCTCACGTCCAGCCCGGGAGTCAATAACTCGTCCCAGATATCGAAGAGGAATCCCGCCTGACAGGCGGTGACCGAAAGAACAGCCGTCGACACCAGGATCGCGGAGAGGACGGCCGACGCCGTACGGCGTGCCGTCCGGTGGGATGGTATTCTCATCTCACTTAAACTCCCGGGTCACCGTGAGGGCCGGGACCAGACCCGGGACCGGCCGGAGGGGAAGGAGGGTCTCCCCGTAATCCAGCAGGACCAGGAAGGCCGCGGAAAGGCCCAGTTCCCACCGCGGGGAGGGCCGGTAACCCGCCGCCATCCCCGCCTGAACGAAGGGCAGAAGCTTCAGGACCGAGGAGGATTCCTCCCCCCGGCTGAGCGCAAGTGCCGGGCCGGCCAAGGCGGCGACGCCCAGGCCGAAGGACTTTTTCTGAATGAACGAATACTCCGCGCCGATGCCGGCATGGACAAGGACAGCTCCCGCCTCCGCGGCGCCTTCCCCGTCCAGGGGAAGGGACGTGAATCCGGCGGCGGCAACCATTCGCCCGCGCTTGCCTGCCCCGGGCGGGAAGAGCCAGGACGCTTCGATCCGCAGGGCGGCCCGGAAATAGTCCGAGGCGTCCCCCAGGGAAAGCAGGGCTCCCCCGCTTACGCGAAGGCCGGTCCCGCCCCGGACAGATGGCTCCGGTTCCCGGGCATCTCCCGGTTCGGGGGGCTCGGCCGCCCCGGCGGTTTCCCGGGCCGGCGGCTCAGGGGGTCTTTCGGCCGGGGTCTCCGGGACGGGAAGGGCTGCCAGGGCATCGCCCATCGACCGGACCAGATCCTCGACGGTCCGGCTCACGGCAGCGTCGAACTGGGGATCCAGGACCTGCTCCAGGGTACGGGTTTCCGCGGGCACGCGCCCCCGGGCGTCCTCCATTTGAAAGGAAAGGACTACCCTCCCCCCATACAAAGAATATCGCAGGGAAAGACGGAATTCACTTTCATCATCCGGGGGAATCCCGGAAGTACCGAGTACGGCGGTCCATCCGGCCCGCTCCAGGGCCAGGGACACCGTTACCCCGAGAATATCCTCGAGTTCCTCCGAGGCTTCTCCCCTCGAAGTATCCGTGCTTCCGATGGTGATCAAGACGAAACGATCCCGGGCGAAGACCGGGACGGCGGCGGCGAGAATCAGGACGAACGCGGTTCGTTGAACGAACGGGCGGAACCTCAGGCAAGCCTCCCGGTTATCCCCTCCCCCTAAGGATAACTATAATCGTTCCTGAATGATATGTAAAATTTACGTCGCCGCCGCCGCGATGTCCTCCGGACGCATGCCGTAGTGGTCCAGGAGGGCCTCCGCGGGGCCGGACTGGGGGAAGACGTCCCGGATGCCGACGCGGACGAGGGGTCGGGCCAGGCCCCGCTCCGCCAGAGTCTCCGCCACCGCGGAACCCAGGCCTCCCAGGATGCTGTGGTCCTCCACGGTCACGACCCGGGCG
>JBGSPT010000058.1:0-13890 GCA_041738475.1 Treponematales bacterium | reverse complement strand
TGATCCGGGCGGCCCGGGAACCCGCCAGGCGGGCACGCTCGGAGTCGTCCATCCGGAAAGCCTCGGCTGCGAGGCCGGCCAGGCGGGTCCAGGTTTCATCGCTGAACGTCATGGGAGGCATTATAGCATGCCGAAACGCGCCGTCAATGGAGATTTTTGGGCGCGTCTACAGCGTGTAGACGCGGATTGCCGCCCGAAAACCGTGCCAAATCGGGCTTGTAGACAAATGTCTACAAGCGAAATCAGCATTTCAACTTGCGAACCCTGCGGGGCGGTGGTAGCCTGATTCTGTCGGACGGCGTGCGGTCGAAAGACCTCGCCGGCCGATTGAAGAAACCAGGAAGAATCATGGAAAATCATTAACAAAACACGAAACCATATTAAAATTGAAAAAGGCGCCCGGCATCCCGGGCGCCTTCGTTTTCCGCGAACGCCGCGCGAGGGGGACTATTTCAGAAGTTCCATCCCCTCGAACTTCCGGTACAGGGAGAGTTCCTCGAAGAGCTGGCCGTACTGCGCCGCGCCCCCGGTGATCGTGTCCGCAAGGATCCTTCCGAGCCCCGGGCCCAGCATGAAGCCCTGGCCGCACATTCCCACCGCCAAAAGGAGGTTTTCCGGCTCCCGGGGATACCCCACGACGGGCAGGCCGTCGGGGGTCATGGGATAGCATCCCCTCCAGGTCCGGCGGACCTTGAGGTTCCGAAGGCGGGGGTAGAGGGCGACCATCCTGCCCACGCAGTGGGGGAGGAAGCCCGAGGTATTGTCCGTGTCGGTCCCCCAGACCTGGGGCTTGGGGGTGATGCAGAAGATCACCTGGCCGGTGCCCGCCTGGTAGAAGTAGTAGTTCCCGGACCGGTCGTCACCCCGCATGTCCACCACCATGGGTTCCATGAAGCGTCGCACAGGCTCCGTGACACCGCCCTCGTGGAGGTCCGGGTGCACGGGAAGCTCGAGCCCCGCAAGGTTCCCGATGCCGGAGGCCTCGGCCCCGGCGGCGTTCACGAAGGTCCCCGCGGAGTATTCGCCCGCGTCGGTCCGGACGCTCCGGATCCGGCGGCCCTCGATCCCGAAGCCCGTGACGGTCTCGCCGAAGCGGAACTCCGCCCCCGCGTCCAAGGCCAGCTTATGGAAGGCCGTGGAGGTCATGAGGGGGGAGGCGAAGCCGTCCCCGGGGCTGTAGGTCCCGCCCCGAAGGCCCTCGGGGTTGAGGCCCGGGGAGAGCTCCAGGACCCGGTCCGGGGAGATCCAGTCGATGTCCAGGCCCGCGGCCTTCTGGACGACCAGGAGGTCCTTGAAGGACTTCTCCCGCTCCGCGTCGTAGGCCACGAACATATAGCCGCCCTGGTGCCACTCGATGTTGATTCCGTGCTCTTCCTGCATGCTCCGGGCGATGTCCAGGGATAGAAGGCCGATCTTGATCTTCGCGGGATCCGAGTGGGTGGCCCGGATGCCGCCGATGGCGGCCCGGTTCTGGCCCCGCCCCCAGGAGGGCTCCTTGTCCAGGACCAGGACGGACAGCCCCTTCTTGGCGCAGTAGTAGGCCAGGGGGACTCCGACGCTGCCGGCCCCAAGGATCGCGACGTCACAGGTCTTCACAGGGACCTCCCGGCGGCTTCGTTGATCAGGTCCTTCATGGGGATCTCCAGGGCCAGGGGACGGAGGGTTCCCGGGGTGGTTCGGGCGGGGTCGATTCCGGCCTTCCGGAAGACCTGGGGCAGGAGGACCGAGCAGGTCTTTGACCCGCAGGCACCCATGCCCACCCGAAGGGTCTTGAGCTGGTTCACGTCGGTGACCGCGTTCTCCCGGATGAAGCGGACGATCTCGCCCACGGTGATCCGCTCGCAGCGGCAGACCACGGCCTCGTCCGGCAGGTGCTCGAAGCGCGGCGCCGGCAGGGGCCGGGTGGCCGCCTCGGACTGGACCCGGATGCCGATGGCCTTGGGGGCGTTGGCCCTGCTGACCTTCAAGGTCAGGATCCAGGTTCGGTATTTCCGGTTGAAGACCTTCTTGAGGAGCTCAGCGTCCTCCAAGAAGGACCCTTCCTGGTCCAGGACGGGCAGGCGGGTCCCGGGCTCGAAGTCCGCCCGGAACTCGAAGGGCAGGACCACCTCGGCCCACCCCTCGTCGATCCGGCGCATCAGGGACATGGCCAGGCCCGGGCAGGCGGCCACGCAGACCGTGCAGCCCTTGCAGGAGGAGCCCTCGAAATAGGGGAGGTCCATGATGCTGCCCTTGCGCTCCTTGAGCTGGATCGAGTGGGTGGGGCAAACGGTGGTGCAGGGGTTGCAGGGGATCTCCTCGGTGCAGAAGAAGACGGGCTTCCAGGACTCCGTCGGGACCTCCTCGTCCCGGCAGATGTTGTCCCCGGGCCGGGACTTCAGGACCTCCCGCTTGGCCAGCCAGGATTCGTCGATGTCCACCTTTTTCCCAAGAAGCTTGGCCAGGCTCAGGGCGGCGATCCGGCCCCCGAACATGGCGCTGGAAGCCTCCGCGATCTCCTCCGCGTCCCCGGCGGTGACCGCCAGGAACCCGAAGTCCACGGCCTGGCGGTAGAACTCGTCGCAGGGGGAGAGTCCCGCGGCCACCAGGACCGTGTCCACCTCGTAGGTCCGGGCGGTGGAAAGGATCGGCCGCCAGTCCTTGTCGACCTCGGCCACCGTGGCCCGCTCGACCTTGCCGTTTCCCTCCACGGACACCACCGTGGTGTTCAAGGATACCGGGACGCCCATGCGGATGATCTTGTCCGCATGGACCTTGTAGCCGTTCACCTTGGGCAGAATCTCCACGATTCCGGCCACCTCGATCCCCGCCTGCAGGGCGTGGTAGGCCCCGATGAGACCCACGTTGCCGGACCCGATGATGAGGACCCGCCGGGCCGCCCGCACCAGGTCCCGGTTCACCAGGGTCTGGAAGGCCCCGGCGCCATACACCCCCGGCAGGTCGTTGCCCGGGAAGAGGACGCTCTTTTCCCGGGCCCCCGCGGCCACCACCAGGGCCTTGAAGGCCACGAGGATGTAGTAGTCGTAGTTCCGCCAGATCCCCGCCTTGCGGTCCTTGTACAGGCCCGCCACCGGGGAGTTTTCCAGGACCGTCACCCCCGGGAGGGAACGGATGTCCTCCTCCAGGCGCCGGGCGATCTCGATACCCCGGGTGCCCGCGTAACAGTCCTCCTCGGAGCCGAAGAACTTGTGGGTCTGCAGGACCAGCTTGCCGCCCAGGGAGGACTTGTCGTCCGCCAGGATCACCGAGAGTCCCAGCCGGGCCAGCTCCGCCGCGGCTGCGAGACCGGATGGGCCTCCCCCGATCACCAGGACGTCGGTGGAGAGGGTTTCCCCGGAGACGTCCGCCCGCGGGGCGTCCCGAGCCGGCAATTCCGGGAACCCGTGGAGGGTCCGCACGTCCATGCCCGCAGCCAGGGGGGTGATGCAGGCCTTCCGGGCCACCCCGTCGATCAGGACCGTGCATTGGGAGCACTGGCCGTTGGCGCAGAAGATGCCCTGGGGCGTGTCTCCCCGGGGGTGGATGGAGAAGGTCTGGACCCCCGCCGCGAAGAGGGCGGAGGAGACGGCCTCGCCCGCGAAGCCCGTCAGGGCCGCGCCGTCGAAGGTGAAGGACACGGAGGTCCGTCCTTCCGGGGTGCTTACTATAGGATGGTCGATGATTCTGTTCACGGTTCGCTCCAGTTGGAGGTATTTTCTCTCTGATATTTCAGTACGTCAAGAGATATTTCAGCCGTTTTCCGAAAGCGGGCGCCCGGCGTCGGTACGGGAATCGGATGGCGTCAAAAACTCGGGCGGGAAGCGCCGGACGCGGGATAGGCACGGGGCGCTGCGGACCCCGGGGTCTCACTCGGTCCTCGCGCCTGTCCTGCATTACAGCCAAAGCTTCACCAGTCATCGACGGTCATCGGCTACCCGGCGGGGCGCTGCGGAAGCGTTCGACCCCGGGGTCCTACGCGTCCCTTGCCGCCTTCTCCTGGTTCGGCGCTTCCCGCGTGAATTTCCGAAGCTTCACGATCGGCCGGTGGCGCCGGGCGCGGAGATTTCGGAAGGCGGCTTTCTCCGGGGGGGCGGGAAGCGCCGGACGTGGGATGGGCACGGGGCGCTGCGGACCCCGGGGTCTTACTCGGTCCTACGACGCTTCGCGTCGTTTGACGGAAGGAACGGATCGACGTGTGCGCTATCGAGCACCTCGTCATCGCGCCCCGGAGAGGATCGAGCCGGCGGATCCGGCGGGCGGGCCCGGGCTTACAACCGCGTTCCCACCTGGTTGCCCGACTCGTACCGCCGCAGGCCGAGGCGAAAGAGCCCGTAGCTCGCGGCAGCGTAGACCGCCGCTACCGTCAGGAGGACGGGAACCAGGGGCCAGTCCAGGCTCCGGTACACGGCCAGGGGCACGAAGGCGATGAAGCCCGAGGGAAGCAGGGTGTAGAAGATCCATCGCATGCCGGGATCGAAGACCGTCTCGGGATACAGGGAGAAGGACAGGAGAAACTCCGTCACCGCGGAGGAGAGGGGGCCCGCGTTGCCCAGGAAGAAGGTAAGGCTCTCCGCGGCGGAGAACACGGCGGCGAAGATGACCGCGCCGGACAGGGCCAGGAGGGTGAAGAGGGCCAGGCGTTCCGGTCCCGTCCCGGGAAGGAAGGCCAGGACCAGGTAGCCGTACAGGAGGTCCCCCCAGGCGGACACGACGGTTCGGGAGGACAGGACGTTTAGGAAGGCGTCCTTGGGCTGGAGGAGGTACACGTCCAGCTCGCCCCGCTGGATGATGGGACCCAGGCTTCGGACGTTGCCCCAGAGGACGTGGGCGATGCCGAAGGAGGTCGAGGTCAGGGCCCAGATGACCATAACATCGGTGAACCCGTACCCTCCGACGGATCCGGTCCGGGCTATCAGGGCGGCCCAGAACACGGCGAAGGCGGCGTTGTTCAGCATCATGCCGAAGACCTGGACCAGGAAGGAGACCCGGTACTCGGCGACCGCCTGCAGGTTGGCGGCGAAGGCGGTTCCCAGGAAGCGGAGGTAGGCCGCGGTTCGGCCCCTGCGTGTCCGTTCCATGCTCAACCTCCGTTCACGGTGATCTTGCCCCGCCCCGCGGCGAAGACCCCCCGGCAGAGCAGGGCGGCCGCGGCGGTCCAGGCCGCCTGGAGGGCCAGAAGGCGCAGGCCTTCCCCCGGTTCCCAGGCCACGGCGATGCGCGCGGGCGCCCAGGAGAGGTAGGGGAAGGGGGTCCATTTCGCCGCGGACTCGACGGCCTTCGGAAGGAACTCCAGGGGAAGGAAGGTGCCCACCACCAGGGCGAGCTTCTGGTAGATCCAGTAGACCGCGGCGTTCTCCTCGAGCCAGAAGGCCGTCATCGCTATGGAAAACTGGAGGAAGAACTGCAGGCACCCTGCCAGGAGCAGGGAAAGGATCAGGGCCGCGGCCTGGAAAACCGAGGTCACGGGTAGGGGCCCTCCCAGGAGGCGGCCCAGGAGGGCACCCTCCGCGGCCAGCACCAGGCAGTCCGCCAGGGCCGGTCCCAGGGCCTGGGAAAAGTGGTAGGCCGTGAAGCCGTAGGGCCGGGTCAGCAGGTAGGCCACCTGCCCGCTCTTCATGTCCTCCGCGAGGGAGTAGTAGAACCTGCCGAAGCCGAAGACCGAGATCTCCGCGACGATGAAGTACCACACCATCATGGGCCGGTCGTAGCCGGCTATCCCGGCCCTGCCGGAGTAGACGGCGGCCCAGATCCGGGAGAACACGAAGACGAATAGGCCGTAGGTGAGGAGGCTTCCCGCGAAGGCCGCGGGGTAGGCCAGGCGGTTGCGCATGCTCACGAGCCCCGCGGTGGAGTACTTGCGGAAGGCCGCGCGGGTCCCGCTCATGATTCCGCCTCCGCCTGGGCCGCGCCCCGGGCCTCTTCCTCGGTGCCGCCCCGGAAGACCTCGGCGATGATGTCCTCCAGGGGTTCGTCCTCCACGGTCAGGTCCAGGACCTCTCCCCGGTCCACCAGGGCTCGGATGACCTCCTGGAGATTGTGCTTCCGGGTGTCCACGACGAAGCTGCCCGCGTCTTCTGTGCGCTTCACCGGGGCCAGGCCGGGGAGATCCAGGTCCGTCGGAGCCGCGTACTTCACCCCGATGTACTTTCGGGCCAGGGCCCGGTGCTTGAGGGTCTTCATGGACTCGTCCACCACCACGGCGCCGTGGTGGATGATGATCGCGCGCTTGCAGATCTTCTCGATGTCCCCGATGTCGTGGCTGGTCAGGAAGATCGTGACCCCCTCCCGGGCCCGGAGCTCCGCAAGGAGGGCGCGGATCTCCCGCTTGACCACCACGTCCAATCCGATGGTGGGCTCGTCCAGGAAGATCACCCTCGGCGCGTGGAGGAGGCTGGCGGCGATCTCGCAGCGGATCCTTTCCCCCAGGGAGAGCTTTCGCACCGGCACGTCCATGTAGGGACCGATCCCGAATCGCTCCACCAGGTCCGCCCTGCGGCGGGCGAGCTCGGGGGCGGGTATCTCGTAGATCGCCCCAAGGAGGCGGAAGGAATCCGAGGGCGGCAGATGGAACCAGAGTTGGCTCTTCTGGCCGAATACCGCCCCGATGCCCATGGCCAGGCGGGTCCGGTCCTTGGCGGGGTCGAATCCCAGGACCCGGGCTCCGCCCAAAGTGGGAGTCAGGATACCGGTGAGCATCTTGATGGTCGTGGACTTCCCCGCCCCGTTCGGACCCAGAAAGGCCACGACCTCCCCCTCCTCCACGGAGAAGGATACGTCCCGGACCGCCTGGACCGTCCGGTACTCGGGACGGACCAGGGCACGCAGGGAAGCTCCCAGCCCCTCTGCCCGGATACGAGTACGGAAAGTCTTGGATAGGTTCTCTACGGTGATGACGGACACGGAGACCTCCCGGTGCGCTCCCGTCCGGCCGCAGGGCGCCGGAAGCGGGATTCGGTGGTCGAGACTCCGTCCTCGGGCTTTTCTCCCGTGGGTGTGTCGGGCGGCCAGCGCCCGCCGGCACCGCTCGGACCATGCCGCCGGCATTTCCGCCGGCGAGGAACCCTAGGCGCCCTCTCGAGGTTCCGGTAAGACTAAATCCTGTATTATCGGAAGGTCAAGGGGGTAAGATGTTTCTATATATAGAATAATTCACTGTTGAGCTTGCTCGTGTATCCGTCGGAAGGACGATGCGCAGGTTTCACAATCTTCGTAACACTATGGGTAGGATTCCCTTCTTTACGGACATCCTCACCCGTTCCATAATGGCGGCACGCCTCGCCGCCGATACCGGCGGAGGGAATCGGAGGATACTTCCATGGACGCGTCGCTCCTGAAGGACATTGTGCGGTTTCAGCGCGAAGAATTGACCGGCCAGATCCTGTACCAGCGCCTGGCCGGGGTGGTAAAGGACGAGAAGAACGCCCGAACCCTCCGGGAGATGTCCCGGGCAGAGGGAGAGCATTATCAATTCTGGAGGAAGGTTTCCGGCCGGGACGCGGGGCCGTACTCGGGCAGGGTGCTGTTCTTCTATTTCCTGGCCCGTACCCTGGGCCTGACTTTCGCCCTGAAGCTCATGGAGCGGGGGGAGGAGGCGACCGCGGAAGCCTACGCGCGGACGGCGCCCCTCGTCCCAGGGGCCGAGGAGCTCGGCAGGGAGGAGGAAGCCCACGAGGACGAGTTGATGGCCATGATCGAGGAGGAACGCCTGGCCTACATGGGCTCCATCGTACTGGGGCTGAACGACGCCCTGGTGGAGCTGACCGGCACCCTGGCGGGCCTGACCTTCGCCCTGCGGAACGGACCTCTGGTGGCCGTCAGCGGGATCGTCACGGGAATCGCCGCTGCCTTCTCCATGGCAGCATCGGACTACCTGGCCAGCCGGGCGGACGGGGACCCCCGGGCGGCCAAGTCCGCCCTGTACACCGGGGCCGCCTACCTGGGCACCGTGGCCCTCCTGGTCCTGCCCTACCTGATCCTTCCCCGGGGGGGCTCCTGGATCTTCGTGAGCCTGGGAGCCACACTCACGATCGCGGTCCTGATCATCGCGGCCTTCAACTTCTACCTTTCGGTCGCCAAGGACCTGGACTTCCGCAAGCGCTTCCTGGAGATGGCGGGGATTTCCTTGGGTGTTTCGGCCTTTTCCTTCCTGGTGGGCCTGGCGGTGCGTGCTCTTTTCGGGATCGAGATATAGGGCACCCCGGTGGCCGGTTTCGAGGGCTTCGGGTTCGCCGAAGACGGTTTGCTCTACTCCGCCCACCCCGACCCCTCCTGGGCCCGCCGCTCCTGGATCTCCCTGGACGGACCTTGGAAGGTCCGGCGGGGCGGAAAGGTCAGGGAGATCCGGGTTCCCTTCCCTATCGGCGGCGAACTGTGCGGCGCGGAGTTCCCGGACCGGGGCCGCTTCCTCTTTTCCCGGTCCTTCGAGCTGGGCCCCGAGGCGGCCGGCGGCTCCGTTCTCCTGCGGATCGGCGCCTGCGACTACGAGACCGAGGTGGAGGTCAACGGCCGCCGGGCCGGGAGCCACGTCGGGGGGTACGCGTCCTTTGCCGTGGACCAGTCGGGGCTCGTACGGCCGGGGATCAACGAACTTGTGCTCCGCGTTCGTGACTCCCACAGCCCCTTCCAGGTCCGGGGGAAGCAGACCTTCCTCCGGAAGCCCTTCATGGTCTGGTACGCGGGGATTTCCGGTCCCTGGCAGCCCCTTTGGCTGGAGACTACGGGAACCCCGTACCTCCTGCGGCCCCGGGTACGGGCGGATTTCGAGGCGGGGATCCTGGGGATCGAGGTCCGGACGGCCGGGACGGGTCCGGGCCCCCTCCTCCTGTCCGTGGACCTCGAGTCCCCCGGCGGTAAGGCCTCGAGGTTCGAAGCCGAGTCAGCCGGCGATCCCGGAGCTGCCGGCGGGTCGTTCCGGATCGAGATCCCCCTCGAGGCTCTCCCGGGTCCCATGTGGTCGCCGGACACCCCGACCCTTCACAAGGTTCGGTACATTCTGTACGAGGGAGGCCGCGTCTCGGATGCCGTGGAAAGTTACCTGGGCCTGCGCAGGATCGAGACCCGGGACGGCCGTATCCTCCTGAACGGGAAGCCGATCACCCCGCGCATGGCCCTGGTACAGGGGTACTACCCCGGGGGCTGGTATACCCCGGAGTCCGCCGATCGGTACCGGGACGACATCCTGGCCCTGAAGGGGATGGGCTTCAACGGCGCTCGGATCCACCAGAAGATCGAGAGCCCCTACTTCCACTACCTGGCGGACCGCCTGGGACTCCTCACGACCTTCGAGATGCCCTCCTTCTACCTGCCCTCCCGGCGGGCTTTCCGGGCCTTCGAGTCCGAGCTTCGCGAGGTGGTCGAACGGGACGCGGCCCACCCCTCGGGCATCGCCTGGGTCCTGTTCAACGAGACCTGGGGGATCTGGGGGATCTACGGCCGCCGGTCCCGGACCCGGACCTTCGTACGCTCCATGGTCGACCTGGTCCGGGCCCTGGATCCCGGCCGTCCGGTGATCGACAACTCCGGCTGGGAGCACCTGGATACGGACATCACGGATATCCACCACTATCTCGAGACCGCGGAGCTCGCCCGGTCCGTCTATTCGGCGTTCCGGAGGCGGGATCCGCGGTTCCTCCATGCGGTTTCCGTGCCGGGGGTCATCTTTTTCTATATATTCAACCGTATCGGAAAGGAGACTCGATCGGTGTTCCTGGACGAGGAGTCCCGGGACACCTGCGAAGGGACCCCCTGGATGGTCTCCGAGTACGGGGGTTTTGGTTGGTACGCCAGCGCCGACCCGGGCTCGGTACAGGACCGCATCGAGGCGTACACCCGGGACATCGCGGAGAGCGGGTTTTTCCAGGGCTATTGCCTGACCCAGCTGTACGACGTGGGGGTCGAGACCAACGGAATCCTGGACTTCCACAGGAATCCCAAGGTGTCTCCGGACAGACTGCGGCTCTTGAACGAAACGCCCATCCGGACCGGGGATAGGGGAAAGGACGGAACGACATGAATCGAGGTGGAGGCGTGGTTGTTTTCATCCTCCTCGCGGCCGCGGCCGCGGCGGCCCAGGAAGCCGCGGTGAGGCTGACGGTGACGGGCGTAAAGCCCGGCGGGGGAACTGTGTATGCCGCCGTGTTCGACACCGCGGAGGGTTACCGCAGGAACGTCCCCTTCCGTACCTTGACCCTCCAGCCCGCCTCCCCGGTCGTGGAGGCGGCCGTCACCCTGCCCCCGGGGGAGTACGTGTTCTCCCTGTACCAGGACCTCGACTCCGACGGCAAGCTGGACACGAATTTCATCGGCATACCCCGGGAGCCGGTGGGGATCAGCAACTACGACGGCAAGGGGCCTCCGGGGGGCTTCGAAAGGCAGAAGGTTCGGATCCCAGCGGGGGGCATGGCGCTGGCAATACGTCTGATCGCGATAAATCCCTGACGGCGGCCTGTCAGTCCTCGCATTCGATCCTGTCCCGGCCGTTGTCCTTCGCCCGGTACAAAGCCCGGTCCACCCGGGCGACCGCGCTCTCCACGGTGTCCCTTTCGGAGAGCATCGTGATGCCGATGCTGGCCGTGATGGTCCCGGCGCAGCCGAAGGGGGCGCCGGATATGCGGGATCGGATCCGGCCGCCGAGCTCCTTGGCCGCGTTCAAGTCGGCCCGGGGGAGGAGCAGGACGAATTCCTCCCCTCCCCATCGGGCGAGGGAATCCTCCGTCCGAAGGGCCGATTCCAGACGCTCGGCGATCTCCTTGAGCACCGCATCCCCGACGCGGTGCCCGAACTGGTCGTTCACGGACTTGAATTTGTCGATATCCAGCATGAGAAGGGCGGTCTCCTCTCCGTGCCTCCTTCTCCGGGCCAGCGAGGATTCCAGGCGGTCCTCGAAGTCCCTTCGGTTTCCGACCTTGGTCAGCAGGTCCGTCCGGGAGAGCCATTCCAGTTCCCGGGTACGGGCGTATTCCCTTCGCCGGGTTCCCGAGAAGGTCCTTCCTAGAAGCGCGGACAGCAGGGCCATCAAGAAGAAGTCCGCGATGTACGCGGCCCGCTCGGACGGGAGCAGCTCGGGAGGGGCCAGGAGAAGCAGATACGCCAAGCCCATGCCCGCCAAGAGCAGGGAAAGCGAAAGGGACACCCGGAACCGGTTGGGTATGAGGTAGATCGCCGCGATCATCAGGACCACGCTGACGGCTTGAAGGTGGAAATTCGCGTTCCTGTAGGCGAAGAGCGCCACCCCGAAGGAGACGATCCCGAGGAGCGTAAGCCCGACCAGCAGGATTTCCCTGCGTGTCCGGGATATCTCGGGGGTCATCTGGGAGGACGCGTAGATCATCAGGCTGAAGGAGGCGCCTCGGGCGATCGCGGTCACGAGGAAGGCCGGTCCGGGACCCAGGATCCAATAGTCCGGTACGGCGAAGGCGGCAAACAGCAATCCCAGGAGGGGCAGGAGTCTGCGGAGGAACGACGAGGCCTCGCCGAGTTCGAAGCGTCTGAACTCCGCTTCCCGGGCGGGGTCGCGGAATGAACCGTCGGATCGACGGAGTTCGAAGTCCGGCAATGGCTGCGTCATGGTTGTACTGTACCGCAGCATCCGATCCGGATCCAGGTGGCCGGTGCCGGGAAGCTTCTGCGATGTTCAGGAGGGCTGTGCGGCACCAGAGAGGCGGGTCCCGCGAGGCGCTTCAGCCCTTCTTGCCCTTCTTCGGACTTTCGGCGAGGGTCACTCCTTTCTCGGCCTTGGGTTTATCGGCCTTCTTGCCGGCCTTTTCCCGGGCATCCAGGGCCTTGCGGGCGTGCTTGGCGGACTTGAGGGTTTCGTCCAGGACCAGAAAGGCCACCCGCCTTTCTTCCGACGCGCTCTCCAGCTTTTCCTTCAGGGATTCCACCTCCCGGGCCGCCCGTTCGGCGGATTCCAGGCAAGTCGCCGCGGCTTTGGTGTCCAGGTCCGGTCCCGCGTTTTTCTGCAGCCACTTCCGGGCTTCGGTCAGGTACGTTTCGGTTTTGCGGTTCATGATCCTTCCTGTTTGAGACGGATACCATAATGGTACTGTATCGGCCGGGCCGGAGGTGTAAAAAACATATGAGGAATGGGTTAGGGAACGGTAATCCGGATCGGGGAAGTGCTTGACGGAAGGTTGTGGATCCTGTATTGTACCAATAAACCAGAAAGGTTTATTGGTACATATCTTGATGTTGGAGCGTTCATGCCGGCCACCAAAGATGAAATCGCGGATACGTTCTGGGCGCTGACCGAGAGGTACGGGTATCGGCGTACGTCCATATCCGACATCGTCGGCGCGCTTCACATTTCCAAAAAGACCGTCTACGACTTCTTCCCGGACAAGGAAACGCTCTACCGATTCGCCCTGGAACGCTGGGCCCGGGGCCAGCGGAGCCGGCTGGAAGCCCTGCTCACGGAAACCACCGTCCGGGGGCGCTTCGAGCAGGCCGCCCGGATCGCCTTTGCCCATGCCCGGGAAGGGTTCGCGGGGGTAGGAGGCGCGGACGCTTCGGAGCCCTCGGATATCGTCGACCGGGTGAACACCCAGGTCTTCGGTCCCCTGATACGGGACCTCATCGAGGAAGGGAACGCGGCCGGGGAGTTCCGTGTCACCCGGCCGGACCTGGCGGCCGCCCTCTGCGTCGCCATCGGCACCGAGGCGGTCCGCAGGATGCGGCACGTTCCCGGGGACAGTCCGGAGGAATACGCCATCCGGGCGATGCTGAGGGTCTTGGACGAGGACGGCGAGGGACGAGGAACCGGAGGCCGGCCGTGAAAACCGCCCGTTCTACCTTCATCGGGGTGTTCGGCTCCCTGATCGCCCTGGTCGGAATGGAGCACGGCACGGGTGAACTCCTGCAGGGAAGAACGCGTCCCGAATCGAGGGTGATCCGGTCCTGGCCGGATTCCGAATTCTTCCGGATCCTGGACGGGGAACCGGCGTTTACCCTGCTCCCCGACCTGCGCCTGGCCGGGATCGCTACCATCCTGGTCTGCCTCGCCCTCCTCGGAAGCGTGCGGCTGTTCCGCCGCTCCCGGCGCATCGGCCTCGGCATCCTTGGGCTGTCCGGGCTTCTCTTCCTGACCGGAGGAGGCTTCGGTCCGCCCTTCCTGGGGTTGATCCTGGGGCTCTCCGTATCCGTCCCCGCCGCCCAAGCCGGCGGAGAGCTTCCGGCATGGCGCGTCCGACTGCGGAAAGCCCTGGCCGAGACCTGGCCCCTGCCCCTGGCCGGGTGCGTCGGATCCTTCCTGGTCTTGATGCCCGGGCTCCCCCTGCTGGATCACCAGTGGGGCGTGGATGACCCGGCTCTCGTGGCCGCGGCATTTCTTTCGGCTATGGCGTTCCTCGCCTGGACGATCGCGTCCATGAGGGCCCGGGACGCCGTAATCGGGTGAGTGATCACTCAAGGAGGTCATGATTTGAACGGAACTCTACTCGTCGCCTACGCGACCCGGTACGGCTCGACCCGGGACGCCGCCGGGCTTCTGCGGGACGTCCTGGCCAAGGCCGGCTTCGGTACGGATCTCAGGATGGCTCGGGACGTGAGGACCCTGGACGGCGTCGGAGCCGTCGTCCTGGCCGCGCCATACTACATCGGCAGGCTTCACCGGGACGCGGAAGCCTTCCTTTCCGCCCATGGGGAAGCCCTGGAAGCCCGGCCCACGGCGATAGCCGCCTTCGGCCCCCTCGGGGAAGGGAAGGCCGAGGACAGAGATCAGCTGGAGGCCACCCTCGGAAGACACCCCGGACTGAAGCCGGTATCCGCCGGAATGTTCGGGGGGGTCTACGATCCGGCCAAGCTCCGCGGCTTCGACCGTCTGCTTGCCGCCCTGCCCGCGAGCCCCCTTCACGGCCTTGCAGCCCGGGACGATCTGGACCGAGCCGGGCTGCGGCTCTGGGCGGAAGAGCTGGC
>JBGSPT010000053.1:0-5293 GCA_041738475.1 Treponematales bacterium | reverse complement strand
CCCCGGGCCCGCCCCGCGGGCGTTCAGGGCGGCCGCGCAGGCCCGCCGGAGGCTGCGTTCCACGGGCGATCCGAAGAGGAGGAGGGCGAGGCTCGTCGTATCCAAGGCGGGGAATTCTCCGGATGCGGAAGGTTACGGGAACGGCCCGGACGGCAAGGCCGATCTTTCTTACCCTAGCACGGGAGGGAGCTTTTGGGGAAGCGGCGAGATCCGGGATCCGACGGAGGAGGAGACGGAGTTTTCCTTGACAGGAGTACCGCAGGCTCCTTAGATTTGGAACTTGGCAGGCGGAAGGATCGCTTCGGGTCTTCCAACAACCTGCCGGACTGCCGGCTCCGTCCCGGCAGGGGAGGTTCCGGGGATGAAAAAAGTCCTTCTGCTCGCGGCCGTTCTGCTAGTCCTTTCTACGCCCGTTTTTTCCGAAGCCGCCGGGGTTCCGGGCCTGCACCGCTTCGTCCTGGACAACGGGCTCGAGCTCTTCGTGCTGGAAAACCCCTCCGCCCCCCTGGCGTACATCGAGATAGCCATCCGGGGAGGAGGGATCGCCCAGACCCCGGAAACCGCTGGAGTCTTCCACTTCTACGAACACATGATGTTCAAGGGGAACTCGAAGTACCGGACCGCCGCCGAGGTCAGCTCGGCCTACCTGGACCTGGGGGTGCCGTCCTGGAACGGCTCCACGGGCTCCGAATACGTCAACTACTATTTTACCGTCCCCTCCGACCGCCTCAGGGAGGGCCTGGAGTTCTGGTCCTACGCGATCCGGGAGCCCCTGCTGGATCCAGGGGAGATCGAATCCGAGAAGGGCGTCGTGATCAGCGAGATCACGGGCAACTATTCCGAGCCCCGGAGCATCTATGCCGCCGGCATCGACCGGAGACTCTTCCCGAAGTACCCCTGGCGCCGGGATCCCGGCGGGACCGTGGAAGCCGTGCAATCCGTGACGGCTGAAAAACTTCGGGCAATGCAGAGGACGTACTACATACCGAACAACGCCGCCCTGTTCGTGGGCGGGGACGTGAACGCGGACAAGGTGTACGAGCTTGCAAAGGAAGTCTACGGCTCCTGGGAACGGGGCCCGGATCCCTGGGCCAAGCCCCAGGATCCCCAGGCCTTCCCGGCGGTCCGGAAGACTGCCTTCCTGGTATACCCGGATCCCACGGTGAATCCCCGCTTCGGGATCGCCCAGCTCTACTACCGGGGACCCGATGTCGGCAGGGATCCCGGATCCACCTACGCCGCCGACGTCTGGGGCTACCTTGTGGAAAATCCCTCGGGCAGGTACAAGCGGGCCCTGGTCGAGGCGGATCTGGGAATACCCGCCCCGAACTACACGGGGTCGTATTACTGGACCCAGAGGGACGGGGGCCAGATCGTCTTCTGGGCCTACCTCCTGGCCAAGCCCGGGCGGAGCTTCGCCCAGCGGGTCCAACAGCTCAAGGAGGAGATCCGGGCATCGGAGCTCACGAACATGAAGATCGACCGCGGATACTTCAGCGACGGGGAGTACGAGACCGTGAAGCGGTTGATCGAGAACCAGCGGGTCCTGGAGCTCGAGACCGTGGAGGGCTTCCTGGGAACCCTCCGGTTCTGGTGGGCCTCCGCCTCGACGGAGTATTTCTTCGGATATATCGACAACATGAAAAAGGTGGGATACAGGGAGATCTCGGCGTACCTGGACCGGTACATCCACAAGAACCTGGAGATCGTGGCCGTCCGGGTCCACCCCAGCGTCTACGAGGCAGAGAAGAAGGCCTTCGAGGACGCGGGCTTCGAAACCCTGGACGCGGATAACGCGTTCTGGTGGAAAAAATGATGCGAGGATCCAAGGCGATGACACAAAACAAGACACGCTCAGCCCGGCCCCGGGCCGTCTTCTTCGCGGTTCTTGCCGCGCTTCTCTTCGTGATCCTGACGGCGGGCTGCGTCTCCGCCCCGGCTGACGCGGGCTCCCGGACAGCCGGCCCTTCCACGTCGAAAACCTCCCCGGAACCGGGCCCCTTCTACAAGTCCAACATCGGGGATTTCGAGACCAGGACCCTGTCCAACGGCATCAAGCTGTACGTGAAACGGAACCGGACGAACCGGGTGCTGAACCTCAAACTCGTCCTGCTGGGCGGGTCGTCCGTCGTGCCCCCGGCAAAGGCCGGGTTGGAAGGCACGACCCTGGCCCTGATGGCCCGGGGTTCGGCGGCGTACGACTACGAGAGCATCCTGGACGCCGAGTACCGCACGTCCTCCGGGATCTCCTATACCGCGGGCTACGACTACTCGAGCTACGACCTGAACTGCATCGACACCTACCTGCCGGAGCTCCTGGATATTTTCCTGGACGGATTTCTCCGCCCCGCATTCCGTCCCGAGAGGTTCGAGGACGTGCGGAACGAGGCCGCCCAGGCCCAGGAGTCCCGGATGGGAGACCCGGACCAGCGCGGGCGCTACCTGGGAACCCAGGCGATCTTCGCGGGCCATCCCTACGCGTCCGACCCGGCGGGAACCCCGGAATCCCTGGAAGCCGTCACCCTGGAGGACGTCAAAGCCCATCACGGGACCCTTTTGAACGCCGATCGAATCTTCCTGGCCGCGGTCGGGAACTACGACATTGATGCCCTGGCGGCCAAGCTGGAATCGGCCCTGGGGTCCGTCCCGAAAAAAGGCGCCGTCGCTCCCGTCACGGCGCCGCCCGCGACCTCCGGCCCCCTTATCCTGGAAGCCCATCCGGCCTCCGAGGGGGTCGCGTACATCCAGGGGTATTTCCGCATCCCCGGCAGACAGGAAAAGGATTACGTTCCCTTCGCCATCGCCGCGGACATGCTGGACGACCTCATGTTCAACGTGGTCCGGGAAAAGTACGGAGCCTGCTATTCCGTGGGCACCATCTTCCGGCCCGCGGCGGCCTCCTACGGGATCCTGTGGATCTACCAGGCCTCGGACATCGAGGGGATTCGGAAGTACGTGAAGGAAGCCTCCGACCACCTGGCCGCGGGGAAGCTTATCCGGTCCAAGGACCCCTCCTCCGGACAGTACGTCCTGGCCTCCGTCGAGGATCGGCTCCCCGCGTACCGGAACAAATACGTGAACGCCGTCTTCGCCAACCAGCGCACCAACGCGGATATCGCCGCCCAGGTGGTTCGCAGCGTAGTGTACGCGGGGGATCCCGCGGACTATCTTCGGACCCCGGACCGGATCGCCGCCGTCACCCCCGCGGACATCCGCAGGGTCTACAAGACCTGGTTCCTGGATCAGAGCTTCCGGTGGGTGATCGTCAGCGACGAGGCGGGATTGAAGCGGGTGCCGGAGGGGGATTATCGGTGAACGGTGGACAGTGGACGGTGGACTGAAATGAGCTACCGACCGCGGTTAGCGCCGCCGCTTAAGCGGTCGCGATGACCGGGTACTGAAAACACTTCGGACCACAGTTCACCGTTCACTGTCCACCACTACCACCTTCAATATCGCGGGCACGCCCCGGACGGAGCGCTCGATCTTGCGTCCGTCCTCGGGGCGCTCCATCCGCACCGTGAACCAGCCCACCAGGCGGTCCCCGTCCTCCTCGAGCTTCCCCTCGATAAGGTGGCCCTGGATCTTCTTGACCGCGGTCTCCACCTCCCCGAAGAGGTCGGGGATACGCTTCGCCGTGATCCGGAAGCGCCGGGTCAGGCCGGGATGCCGGGTCTCCCAGACCACCTCGATGGCCCGCTCCTTGAAGTCTGACAGGAAGGGCAGGTTCCGGCAATTCTTTCGATGCACGATGATCCCCCGGCCCCGGGAAACGTAGCCCACGATGGGGTCCCCGGTGGTCGGGCGGCAGCACCCGGCGAAGCGGATCATGAGTCCTCGGCCTCCGGACACGGAGATCCCCGCCTTGTCGCTGGACAGGACGGCGCGCGGGACGTAGGGATGGATCTCGGTCTGGCCCAGGGAAAGGTCGGCCTCGGGGGCGGCGGTCCGGGCTTCCGGCGCGGGTTCGCCGGCCTTGGCGGGCTCCGGCCGTCCCTCTCCACGAGCCCGGCCCTCCCCCTTGACCTCCGAGGTATCGGCTTTTTTCCGGGCCACCACGTTCCGGTCGATCACCAGGGCCTGACCGTTGGCGATCAGCCATTGCCGGATCTTGGATTTAGCCTTAGAGGTCTTCACCGCCCGAAGCCAGTCGATGTTGGGACGGGCGGTGTTGGAGGTCATGATCTCCACGACCTGGGTGTTCTTGAGCTCGTAGGTGAGGGGCACGATGGCCCCGTCCGCCTTGGCGCCCACGCAGCGGTTCCCCACGGCGGTGTGGACCTCGTAGGCGAAATCCAGGGGAGTCGAGCCCGCGGGCAGCTCCACGACGTCGCCTTTGGGGGTGAACACGAAGATCGATTCCTTGAGCAGTTCCCGCTTGATCTCCTGGAGGAACTCCGAACCGGAAGAGAGCATACCGCCCCAGTCCTTGAGTTTGTTCACCAGGGACAGGTCCTCGGCGCGCACCACGTCCCGGGACTTGCCCTTTTTGTAGAGCCAGTGGGACGCTACGCCGAACTCCGCCACCCTGTGCATGTCGTAGGTGCGGATCTGGATCTCCAGAAGGCGGCCGTCGTAGGCCATGACCGTCGTGTGCAGGCTCCGGTACCCGTTCGCCTTGGGCATCGCGATGTAGTCCTTGAACCTGCCTTCCAAGGGCTTCCACAGCCTGTGAACCACCCCGAGCAGGGCATAGCAGTCGTTTTCGGTCCCGCAGAGCAGGCGGATGCCCAGGAGGTCGTAGAGCTCGTCGGCGCTCTTGTTGCGCTTCCGCATCTTCTGATAGATGGAGTAGAAGTGCTTGGCCCGGGAGCTCACTTCCACGAAAAGCCCCTCCTGGGCGGCGGCCGCGAGGATATCCGCCTCCACCCGTTCCAGGAACCCCGAGCGCTCGTCCTTCTTGTCCGCCACGATCAGCTTGATCTGGTCGAAGGCCTCCCGGTTCAGCTCCTTGAGGGCCAGGTCCTCCAGCTCGTCCTTGATGGACGACAGCCCCAGGCGGTCCGCCAGGGGAGCGAAGATATCCAGGCATTCCGCGGCGATGCGCTTGCGCTCCTCCTCGGCCAGCCAGCGCAGGGTGCGCATGTTGTCCAGCTTGTCCGCCAGCTTGACCAGGATCACCCGGATGTCCCGGGTCATGGCCAGGAGCATCTTCCGGATGGTCTCCGCCGCCTGGAGGGTCTTGTTCTTGGCCTTCAGGGCCGCGAGGCGGGAGGTCTCCTCCACCAGGAGGGCCGCGACGGGGCCGAAGCGCTCGGCCAGGCCCGCCGTGTCCGGTCCCCGCTCGTCCGGG
>JBGSPT010000480.1:0-6177 GCA_041738475.1 Treponematales bacterium | reverse complement strand
TCCCGTGGCCGCCAAGGCGGGGCTCGAACCCGTCTCCGCGTCCGCCTTCGGGGGCCGCATGGCATTCTTCGGCAAGGTGATCATAGACAATTGGGAGGCTGAGCCGATAGCCGCCTGGGCCCGGGAGCTGTCGGCCCGTCTCCGGTAGGCACCGCTGCGGCCGGAGCGGATTGTCCGGCCCCCGGTGCGACGGGAATTACGGGGCGCCCGCCGGGAAGCTCAGGGTCCACCTGGATCCTTCCCGGCTGCAGTCCCCTTCCAACTGCTCCGCCAGGAGCCCGATCAGGCGCATCCCGAAGCCGGATGAGGCGCGGACTTCCGCGTCCGGGGGAATGCCCGGACCGCTGTCCTCGTAGGAGAAGACCACCCTGCCGCCCTCGCGTCTCGCCCCGAGGCGTATGATCCTTTTCCCGGGGCCGCGGAACGCGTATTTCATGGAATTGGTCGTCCACTCGTTCAGGATGATCCCCAGGGACGAGAGGGTGCGGGAGTCCAGCACGATCTCGTCGATCCGGGCTTCGACTTCGACCGGAGGGGTCGACGGGAAGATTTCTAGGATTTCCTCCACCAGGGGATGCAGGTATTCCCGGATGTCCAGACTGCCGAAATCCCCGGAGTCGTAGAGCTTGTTGTACAAGAGGATCATGGAACGCACCCGGCCCGAGAGGTCCCGCAGGCTCGCGAGGGTCGCGGGATCCCGGCATTCGTCCATCTGGAGGGCGAGGAGGCTCTGGATGGTCTGCAGGTTGTTCTTGACCCGGTGATGGGTTTCATGCAGGAGCAGTTCCTTTTCCCGGAGCAGGGCCCGGATGTGATCCTCCGACCGCCGGGACGCGCTAACGTCGCTGTAGGCTACCGCGACGCCGTAACCCTCCAGGGGTATGGGCACCGCGTTCACGGTCAGCCAGGTGATCACCTCCCCGCCCAGGGGGATGCCCATCTCCACGCCTTCCACGAGCCGCCCCTCCCGCAGGGCCCGGGTGCTGGCGTACTCCTCCGGGGGCATGGGGCTTCCGTCGGGTCGGACGATCCGCCACTCGGGGCCGTCGAGCCGGCGAAGGGCGTGCTCTTCCCGGGAAAGGCCGAGAATGCGCTCGGACATGGGGTTGGTTTCCAGGATCTTGCCGGAGGCGTCGGTTATCGTGATACCCACGGGCAGGACATCCACCAGGGTCCTGTATTTCGTCTCGCTCGCCTCGAGAGCCTCGGCGGCCTTCTTCCTGGCCGTAGTGTCCCGGGCCACCCCGAACAGGTACTTGCGACCGTGGATTTTCGTGAAGATGCCGTTCACCTCAACGGGGACCAGAACGCCGTCCTTTCGGCGGTGGAGGGTCTCGAAGAGCACGGTGTCGCCTTCGGGCCGGGCGTTCCAGAACTCCACGAAGCCCTTGGAGGGATAGTTCGGGTCCAGGTCGTCGATGGTGAGTTCGAGGAGTTCCTCCCGGGTGTACCCGGTCATTTCGCAAGCCACCCGGTTCACGTTGAGGACCCGTCCCTCCTCGCCGAGCAGGTAGATCGCGTCGATGCTGTTTTCCAGGAGGCACCGGTACAAGGCCTCGTGATCCTCCTCCGCCCCGGGAAGGTCGGATTTCCCTACGCCGTCCATACAGCCTCCGATTCAAATGTTTTTAAGTAATTATTCCTGGCAAGGGTAGGCCCGAATTACCCGGCAGTCAACCGGGTTCGCGCTTGCCGGGGGGGGGGGCGGCTTTTCGAGCCGCCGGGGTACCCCTTTCCCTTCGTACCCGGTCCCGCACGGATCCATGCCGTCAAATCTACGCCCCGCTTCCACCGGCGCCTGTCGAGGGTATATCCTTCCTGCCGGGGCCGCGCGTCCGTGCCGGCCCGAAAGGAGTCCCATGCCCCTATTCCGTCCCGAGTTGTTCCAGGGCGCCCGCAGGAAACGCCGCTACTTCGAGGGCTGGTACTTCAAGCAGGTTTCCGCGGACGGAAAGGCCTGGTCCTTCATCCCCGGGGTGAGCATGGACGCGGAGGGCCGGCGCAAGGCCTTCGTCCAGGCCATCGACGGGAGCGCGGGGACCACCCGGTGGTACGAGTTCCCCTACGAGTCCTTCGGTTGGAATGCCCGGGCCCTGGACCTCCGGGTCGGGGGCAACCGCTTCTCCCTGTCCGGGATCGAGCTGGACCTGGACGGACCGGACGGACGGGTCTCCGCCTCCCTGCGCTTCGGGCCGGCCGCACGGTTGCCCTCCCGGCCCTGGCGGCCGGGCATCATGGGCCCCTACTCCTTCGTGCCCTTCATGGAATGCAGCCACGGCCTCGTGTCCCTGGACCACCGGGTGGACGGCCGCGTGGAGGCGGAGGGAGGCGAGGTCTCCATGGACGGCGGGCGCGGTTACATCGAGAAGGACTGGGGCTCCTCCATGCCCTCGGCCTGGATCTGGTGCCAATCCAATTCCTTCCCCGAGCCGGGCTCGTCCTTCATGTTCTCCCTGGCGGACATCCCCTGGATGGGAGGCCGCTTCCCGGGCTTCCTCTGCGCGGCCCTCCTGCCCGGGGAGGGGGTGAGGATCTGGGCCAGCTGGAACGGGTCCCGGATCGATCGTCTCGAGGCGGGAGATCGTTCCATCACCGCGGTCATCCGGCGGCGGGACGAGGTCCTGGAACTCCGGATGGAGAGGGGAAGGGGAGGCCTGCTCCGGGCCCCCGCCTCTGGAGCCATGGATCGCAGGATAGCCGAATCCGTGGACGCGGTGCTTTCGGTACGGCTTGGAGGCCGGGACGGCCTCGTTTTCGAGGGGACCGCCCGGTCCGCGGGCCTCGAGACGGTGGGAGATCTCTCGCTGCTCGGATCCTCGGAAACCTAGAAGCCCGGGAAAGGCAGATCCAGGATCGCTGCCGTGCCGCCCTTCCTCTCGAATCGGACGCTCCCGCCCAGCTGATCCGTCAGGACGCGGACCAGACGAAGGCCGAATCCGGAGGACGTACGGGGATCCACGCCTTCGGGAAAGCCCGCCCCGTCATCCCGAACCTCGATGTTGACTCTTCGCCCTTTCCGGGCGGCGGTGATCAGGATATGCCCCTCATCCCGGTCCCGGAACGCGTACTTCATGGCGTTCGTAAGCAGTTCGTTCAGGATGATCCCCAGGACGGAGACGGTCTTAATTGGAAGCTGGAAATCCTCGATCCGGGTTTCCATCCGCACGGATCCGCCCTTCGGGAACATCCCGACGATCTGGGCGGCCAGATCGGGGACGTAATCGCCTAGGGGCATCTCCCTTAGGTTCTCCTGTTGGTAGAGTTTTTCGTAGAGGGTCCCCATGCTCTGCAAGCGCGATTTAGCTTCCCGCAGGGCTTCCGCGGCAGCCTCATCCGCGACGGACTCGGATTGAAGGTCCAATAGGCCGATCACCGTGGCCATGTTGTTCTTGATCCGGTGATGGACCTCGTGCAGGAGGAGTTCCTTTTCCGAAAGGAGGTGCCGGACGCGATGCTCCGCAAGTTTCCGCTTGATCGCGCTTGCCGTGATTTCCGCGAAGACCAGCAGCTCTTCGGGTTCCGGGGGAGAAGACGACTCCTGCCCCGCGAGTATCAAGGTCCCGTACAGCCTCCCCTCGGACAGCAGGGCGGCTCCGCGGAACCATTCCGCCCGAAGGGACCGCTCCAGGATATTGCTGACGGTCCTGGGGACCTTTCCGAAGGACATCTCATGGATGCTCGAGACCACTCCGACCCGTTTTTCGACTACCATCGTGTAATTCGCTTTGCTCACCGGGGTGCGCATTCCCAGCATCCTGCGGCCCACGGCTCCGACAAGGGTCCGGCTTTCGTCCTCGGAGCTGGCGAAATCCTCCAGGACCAGGACCCGGGCCGCCTCGTCATAGCTGTTCACCGCGGTGATCCTGGCCTGGAACAGGTCCAGGGCGGTCTCGAGGGCGAATCGGAAGATTCCTTCCAGGGGTATCCCGTCCAGGCGCAGGGCGTAGTCGTTGATCTCGTCGAGGTTCCGGTTCCGCGTCGAAAGCCGGCTTCGGGCCTCGAAGAGGTCGAAGGCGGTCTCCAGGACCGAACGCAGGATGAAGGGGGCGGCGTTTTTGCTGAAGTATCCGTATCGGGGGGCGCTTCGAACACGCTCCGAAGCCGCGCCTCCGGGCTTGGCGTCCAGGAAGACGACGGGCAGTTCCCGGACTGCGGGCAGGCGGGCCGCCAGGCGGGCGCAGGCCCCGTCCCCGTCCAGGTCCACATCCAGGAGGGCCAAGCCTATCCGGTTATCCGATCGCAGACGCTCTTCCGCCGCGGAATCCGAACATTCCACGACCACCTCGTAGCCGAATCCTTCCAGGGATTCCATCGTGGACCCGGAATCGACGGCATCGGGCGTGACGTAAAGAACGCGTCTAGTCTTCGGAGTCCTCGTCCCCGGATTCATCATTTTCGGTTTCCGGTTCCTCCCCCTCCGGGAGTTCACCGCGGGCCGCCGCTTCCCTGCGCAGTTTCTTCTTGAGTTCCTTCTCTTCCTTCTTCTTTTTGCGCTCGAGTTCCTTTCGGCGCTTTTCTCCCGTGTAATTTGGTTTCAATCCGGTTTTTCGCTCCTACGTAAGGGTATCTACACTATAGTCCAATATGCCCGGGAATGTAAGACGCGGGACGGAATCGACGGACGTCCCGCCGCTCCGCAGCTCAGGGCGCGGCCGTCTCGGAGATCGGCTGGTAGATGGCGTATATGAAAAGGCTTCCTTCCATCTCGATGGGGGCTGCGGTGATCGCTACGCGCACGAGTTTTCCGTCCTTCCGGCTGCGCCGGGAGACGCGGAAGATGGACTGTCCTCCGGCTACGAGGTTCGTGAATTCCAGACCCTCATCCAGCAGTTGGGGGGGTACCACGAGGTCGTTGATCTGCCGGCCTTCGGCCTCCTCCCGGACGTAGCCGAACACCTCGCAAAAGGCGGTGTTGGCCCTGACCACCCGGTCTTCCCGGTCCAAAAGGACGATGGGCAGGGGGGCCTGCTCGAAAAGGTACTCGTACTGGGCCGTGACCCGGCGGAGCTGGCGTTCAGCCTCCACCCTCCCGGTGATGTCCCGGACCACCGCCAGGACCTGGTCCTCGTCCTGCCGTGCCAGGCGCAGTTCGTAGATCCGGATGCGGCCGTCGGGATTCAGCTCGTAGGAATCCGTCTGGACCTCCCCGGTCTCCAGGCAGGTCCGGTAGAGGGCCAGGTGCCGTTCAGCCTCACCGGGGGGCAGGATTTCCCGGATGTTCGTCCCCACGACGCGTTCCTCGGGGACCGCTAGTCCCACCCCATGAGGGGCGTGAAAATCCCGGATGGTACCGTCCCGTCGGACCGTGAAAATGAGGTCGGGGATGGCCTGGAGCATGGCCTCCCGTCGGCGGGATTGGCGACGGGCCTCCTCGTGGGCGCTGAAAAGTTCGAAGGCCATCTCGACGGAGGACAGGAGCACGAGGCTTCCGGAGTTCTTGATGACGTAGCCGTACCGCGTGATGTTCCGGACCTTGTCCACCATCTCGCGCTCCGAGTGGGAGGTCAGGAAGACGATCGGCAGGGCCCGGATCTTCAGGATCCGGGCCGCCGCGTCGGGGCCGTCCAGGCCGGGACCCAGGTCGATGTCCATCAGGACCAGGTCGACGGAGGTCAGGGTACGCACGGCCTCAATGCTCTCCTCCCCGGAATGCACGATCTCCACTTCATACCCGGCGTTCCTGAGCACCCGGGCTTCCGCCAGGGCGATGATGGCTTCGTCTTCCACGAGGAGCAGTCTCTTCGGCGCGGGCATGAACGGAACCTCCGGAATCCGGCCGCGGCGTTTCCGGGCGGGACTTCCCTCTATAGTATGGATTCCGGGAGATTTGGCAAGGGACGCGGGTTCCCCTATACTGTAGGCGGGATCCCGGATGACGAACCGAAGACCGCCGCGTTTTTCCTTCCCGCCGCCGGCCGCCGCCGTCCTGGCAGCGGCGCTCTGCTCCGTCTCCTGCGCCACAGTCCCCGGACCGAGGGCCCTCCTCCGGGAAGCGGAAAAGGATTACGCGCTCCTCCGTCCCGGCCTCGAATACCGGAGGATCCGAAATGACTTGCCGCGACCCCTCTTTATCCACGTCCTCCGGGCGGACCTGACGGCGGGGGGCCTGGCGGTCCGGACTCCCGCGGGTCCTGATCCCGACGGCCCGGGTCCCGCCGAGGCGAGCCTCGAGGATCC
>JBGSPT010000476.1:0-3311 GCA_041738475.1 Treponematales bacterium | reverse complement strand
AGCGGGCTGCGGTCCCCGGCGGCCGGGCCGCTCCTGGCCGAACCCAAGACCCGCAGGCACCTACACGGAACGGCGCCCGGCGCCTCCCCGGGACCGGACGATCCTTCACGGCAAAGGTTTCAGGAAGGCGCCCAGGCCCTTTTCGAGCAGCTCGCCGTAATCCGGCACCCCCGAAAACTCCAGGGGCCCGTCGGGATTCTCCGAGGAGAGGGCGAAGGCGAACTCCGAGATCCCCGCCAGGTGCCGGGCGACCCGTTCCTCGATGGGGTGCCCATTTTCGTCGAAGGGGACGTAGAGCCGGCCCAAGGCCTGGGCCTTCACGTAGTAGGGATCCTTCCCGGTGAGGACCAGGGCCTCGTTCGTCCTGCCCCGGAGGCGCCCCTGGGAGGGGTTCGCCGTCTCCATGAGGACCGCCAGGGTGTCCGTCGCGTCCCCCAGCTCCCGGTGGGTCAGGCCCCGCAGGTTCTTCGGGGAGGGCTCCAAGCCGATCTTCACGTCCAGGAACTCCAGGCCCAGGACGACCTGGGAGGCCAGGGGCATGGCCCGCTCGTGGGCCACGATGGCGTTGATCACCGGATACTCCGGGGAAGCCTCGTGGAGGTCGATGCTGATGTCGATCTTCTCGGCCCGGATCAGGTTCGCGATACCCAGGCAGACCCGCTCCGTGAGGGTTCCGTCCGCCCGGCCCGGGTAGCCCCGGTTCAGGTTCCGGGTTTCGTTGCCCGAGAGGGTCTGGCCGCTGGCGGCGTGGACGTAGACATCCGGGTCCGGCCACTGGTGCACGGGGTTCGTGGCCCGGGACCCGTACCGGAAGGTTCGCTTCGACCCGTCGTGCAGGACGATGGAGTAGTTTTCGGGCGCCCCCTCCTGGGGATCGTTATGGGTAAACCCCGAGGCGTTGGCCCGGGGGATCACGTAAAGGGTTCCCGCCGCGGTGGAGGAGTTCTCCACCAGGAGGACCGCGGACAGGAAGGAGGAGGGCTCGTTGGGGTGGGTGCCCCCGAGGACCAGCATAGAGGACCCGGGGGAGGCGCCCCGGAGCACGTAAACTTCCGTGTCCCCGGGAGAGCCGGCCAGGTCCGGCAGCCATTCGGAGAGCATCCGGACCTCCGTGACCCCGGGGCCCCGGACGATGGCCTCGGGCCTGCGGTGATCCAGGAAGCGAACCGAGGCGGCGGCGGCCGCCGCCAGGGCCAGCAAGGTGACCGCCAGGGCGGTCGCGTGGTGTCGTTTCACGGCATCCCCCTACTTGATCATGAGGACCCGGAGCAGGAGGGGAACGGCCACCATCGCCGCGGTGGCCTGCTTGCGCCAGTCCTTCTCGGTCCAGAGGTTCCAGACGGTGAGCCCCAGCACGGAGGCCGCGATCGCCAGGTACAGGTACGTCATATCTTCGCTCCTGTCATTAGTAGAGGGCCCGGATCTGCTTGGAAAACACGATGAACGCCAGCGCCCATCCGATGATGACCAGGGAGGGCAAGATCAGCTTGGCCAGGACCCGGGAATACTTCGTTTCCCCCACCACCTGGGCCGCGAAGATCGCGGACAGGGCCGTGGGAGGCATGAAGTCCCCCAGCGAGGCGATCAGGGAGAGCGCCGCGGCGGTCACGATCTGGTCCCGCCCGAGAAGGGCGAGCAGGAAAGGAACCCCCAGGACGCTGGACGCCCCGAAGGCCGATACCGCCCCGAAGAGGGGTATGGATACCGAAATGGCCGCGTAGAGCAATGCCGGGGGCACCGAGAGGGCGCTGACCACCACGAAGCCCCGGACCCCGGTCAGTGTCATCACCTGGATGAACATGCCGACCCCCGCCAGGATGCCCAGAACCGGCAGGGCGTCGTTCACCGCGGCCTTGGCGGCCGCGAGGATGTCGAAGCGCTTCCCGACCACGAGGCCCAGGGCGGCGCCGATCAGGAAGACCACGGGAAGCCCAATTCCGAAGACCTGGGGCAGTATCTTGCCCAAGACCATCAGGACCGCGACGACCAGGATGGGGAGGAAGAGACGGATGCCGTGTTTCTTGTAGGTCTCCGTGTCCAGCTTGGAGGCCAGGACCTCCCATTCGACCACCTTGACGTGGGGAAGGCCGAACCAGAGGGAGAAGACTATCGCCAGGGGGAAGGTCAGGAGGGCCAGGGGAACCTCGAAGCCCACGAAGGGCATATCGATGCCCCCGCCGATGATCATGGCGGGGATGTTCACAGGGGGCGCGATCATGCCCAGGATCCCCGCCATGGCGATGAAGGCCCCGGTCACGGGGACCGGGAGGCCCAGGAGGATCAGGACCGGGGCTACCACGGCTCCCGCGGTCAGGACCGAGGCGCTGGAACTCCCCGTGATCATGCCCGGGAACATGGCCACCAGCATGAGCAGGGGCAGGAGGAGGGCCGGAACGGTCCGGAAGCGCCGGAGGATCACGGCGTTCAGGGCCTCCAGGGCCCCGGACTCCTGGACGGTCCGCATGAAGATCATCGCCGTGGCGATGACCAGGATGGTGTCCACGTACCCGAAGGTGCCTTCCACCAGGTGGCGGATCGGCAGGCCGTTCCCGGAGACCAGGAGTCCCGCGCAGGCGGCCAGGAGCATGGACAGGGAGACCGGAAGCTTCGCGGCGAAACAGCCCGCCGCGAAGACCCCGACCATGACGAGGAATACGACCAGCTCGAAGGGCACGGCGTCCCCCTACTTGAACGCCGCGGCCAGGGGTGCGCCCGCGGCGGTGATCTTGTCCACCTTGACCAGGGGGATCTTGGCCTGGCCGGCGAGTTTGGTAAAGAGGCCGTCCTTGTCCGCGTCCGCCACCACGATCGCGTAGTCCGAGACCGGGACGCAGAGGCTGATGAAGGCGTCCGAAAGGGTGCCCCGTCGGGCCTCGCCGCCCACGTGGATCGCGATGATCTTCATGCCGAGCTCCCGGGCCCGCTTGATCAGGGCCTTGGCCCGGTCGATCTCGGCCTCGGTGCTGATGCCCGCGGCTCCCAGGCCCTTGGAGCTGCCGCCCACGGCCAGGACCAGGGTCTTGGCTCCTCCGGGCAGCTTGGCGGCGGTGACCAGGGGGTCCGCGGTGTAGTTCACCTTCCCCCGGTTCAAAAGGACCTTGACCATCTCGATGTCGGCGCTCTGTCCGACGGAGGTCAGGAGGGCGGGCTTTTCCGCGAAGGCCGCGGGAGCCTGGGCCGAAAGGGCCGCCGCGGCGGCCAGAAGGACGAGTACGCTGAGGATTGCACGACGCATAGAAACTCCTGGAAGCGGACGGGCCGCCGGCTCCTCCCCGGGGGGAAGGTCCGGCGGCCGTTGCGAAGCGGCGGGG
>JBGSPT010000456.1:0-5061 GCA_041738475.1 Treponematales bacterium | reverse complement strand
AGGGCGGCCGCCACCGCCAGGTCCGCCCCGGGCTCGGCGATGCGCATGCCCCCGGCCACGTTCACGTAGATGTCCTGGTCCGAGAACCTGAGGCCCCCGTGGCGCTCCAGGACCGCGGCGATCCGGGCCACCCTTCCCGCGTCGATCCGGTCCGAGTAGACCCGGGTCAGGGAGGCCTTGGCGGGAACCGTCAGGGCCTGGATCTCCGCCAGGAGACAGCGGCTGCCCTCCCAAAGGGGCGCCACGGCCGCGCCCGGGGGCAGGCCTCCTTCCCGGCGGGTCAGGAAGAGCCGGGAGGGGTCCGCCACTTCCGCAAGGCCCGTCTCGGTCATGGTGAACAGGCCCACCTCGTCGGTGGACCCGAAGCGGTTCTTGGTCGCCCGGAGGAAGCGGAGCTCCCCGTCGGTCTGCTCGAAGTAGAGGACCGCGTCCACCATGTGCTCCGCGGCCTTGGGTCCCGCGATGGCCCCCTCCTTGGTGACGTGGGCCACCAGGAAGACCGCGGACCCCGACTCCTTGGCCCATTCGGACAGGGCCAAGGCGCAGAACTTCACCTGATTGACCGTCCCGGGTACGCTCCCGGCTTCCGCGGACCTCAGGGTCTGGAGGGAATCGATCACAACAGCCCGGGGCTTGAGCTTTTCCAGGGCATCCAGGACGAGCTCCAGGTCCCCGGAGCAGAGGATCTCCAGTCCCTCCCGGGCCAGGCCCAGGCGGTCCGCCCGAAGGCGGATCTGGGGGGCGCTCTCCTCTCCGGAGACGTAGAGCACCCGGCCGCTCACCTTCGCCCGGGCGGCCACCTGCAGAAGCAGGGTGCTCTTCCCGATCCCCGGCTCACCCCCCACCAGGACCGAGGAACCCTTCATGACCCCGCCCCCCAGGACCCGGTCCACCTCGGCCATGCCCGAGGAGAAGCGGCTTCCCTCCGCTGGGTCCACCGCGGCCAGGGGCAGGGACCAGCGCTCCGCGGTGCCCGCGGAGCGGGGAGTCGAGACGGAGGCGGCGGCCTCCCTCAGGGTGTTCCACTCCCCGCAGGAGGGACAGCGTCCCAGCCACTTGGCCTCCTCGTGGCCGCAGGAGGAACAGCGGAAGACCGTGGCCTTCTTCTTCTGGGCGCTCATGCCGGGAGCTCCGCCGAAAACCGTAGAATCACTTGCATACAGGTGCGCCCCCGTCCACACGAAAAAATCAACAACATTTATCAGGAATCAACCACGGAGCACACGGAGAAGGAAGACTACACACCCAAGGAGCGGACAGGATGAACAGGATTAAATCAAGGATGGACAGGATAAACCATAGGGAATATGCGATCCCAAGCTTTGATCCTGTTCATCCTCTCTAGATCCTGTCCATCCTGTCGGATCTTTGGTTCCAAACCCCTTCCCTCCGTGACCTCCGTGGTTTTATCCGGAAACCTGTCCGTCACAGTCCCAGTTTCGCGTCCACCCTTGCCCGGGCCACGGACAGGACCTCCGCGGTGGAGACCCGGACCAGGCGCAGGAAGATCTCGAACTTTCCGTCCCTGCGGAAGACCGAACCGGTCACCATGATCTCGGCTCCAAGAAGCTCCCCCGCCCGGGCTGCGGCCTTCTCGTCCGCCAGGCCCGAGAGCTGGAGCTCCAGCTCCTCCAGGACCGACTGGAGGGATTTCCGCTCCACCAGCTTGAAGACCTTGGACTTGACCGCCGCCAGGAGCAGCCTCTCCCCGAAGTACTCGGCGTCGGAGGCCAGGTCCGGGGAGTTCGGCACCAGGGGCAGGACCGCCGCGGGGGTGTCCTTCTGCACCTGGAAGGTCGAGTAGTCGACGAGGTTCTTCAGGGCTTCCTCGAAGAGCTTGTCCATCGTGGCGTCCCGCTCTTCCTCGGGGATCTTGGTCGCCTCGAAATAGTCCTCGTCCATGGAAAGGGGCACGTCCGAGAGGTTGGCCAGGTCCTCCTTCACGAAGCGGATGACGATGGCCTCCAGCTTGTCGGTCTGGAAGTTGGCCCCCGTGTGGTGGCTCACCGAGCCCGGGGCGCCGCCCTCGGACTCCCCTGTCTCGCCGTAGGTCAGGAAGATGTACTTGCCCTCGGTGAACTGGGCCAGCTGGCGGAGGATGTACTCGCCCTCCACCCCCAGGCCTCCGGTTCCGATCGTGTGGAAGCGTATGCCCCGGGCCCGGGCATCCTTGGCCGCGTGGGCGTAGGTGTATTTCTGATCATAATCCAGGTGGGGCTCCGCATCGGTGATGACGAAGGCGGTGCGCACTCCGTCCTTGTTCCAGTCCATCTTCCGGATGGAGTCCTCCAGGGCCGCCTGGAGGTCTTCGGGGGTGTCCCCGCCCCCGGAAGCGTACACCTCCGCCAAGGCGGCCTGGAAGACCGGGAGCTCCGCGGTGAAGGGCACGACCTGTGTCACATACTCGTCCCCCCTGTCCTTGTACAGGACCATGCCGAACCGGACCGCCGGCTTCGGGGTCATGGCCCGGATGTTGGCGTGGACGATCTCGATCGTATCCCGGAGGCGCTCGATCTCCTCCCCCATGGACCCCGTGGTGTCCAGGACGAAGAGGACATCCAGGGGCAGGGGGGCTGGCAGGGTCCGGGGCCGATCCAGCTTGACCACCACCCGGCGGGGCCCGTCCCGGGCCACGTCCAGATCTGCATTCCCGCCGCGGGTTTCCACCCGCACCGAGAGTTTTTCGGCGGTGGTGCCGTAAACCAGGGGATAGATCCGGAAGGTTCCGTCCGCGTACGAAAGTCCCTGGTCCAGGACCCGGGTCCCCGCGCGGACCGCGATCCGGGCGTTGGGCACGGCCTTGCCCACGGAGTCCTGGATCTTCAGGGTGATCCGCTCACCTATCTCCAGGGCGTAGTTCGGGACGTCGCCGAACTCCTCCAGGAAGCCCAGGAAGTAGTTGAACTGGGCGTTGTCGTCCGAGAACCCCGCCTTGAGGCCCGAGGCGGAGGGAGGCGCGGAAGTCCGGCCGGACGCGGCCGGGGCTCCCGAGGCCCGGTCCTTTGCGAACTCCTCCAGTTTCAGGGATTCCGAGGCGGCGGCCTTCCTGTCCTCCTCGGGTTCCGGGGTCGGTGGAGGTTTCGGAACGGAATCATCCGCCGGTTTGACGATCGGCGCAGGCGATTCCTTGGACGGCGCGTCCAAGGCCGGGGCCGCCGCTACGGGCTCCTCCCTCTCCGGGGGGGCCGCGGAACAGGAAACCGCCGCCAGGACCGCGGCCGCGAGCGCCAGGTAAAGAAAACCTTCGACAACTCGACGACCCGACTTCGACTTCGCCATCGCATCCTCCAGGGTCCGGAAATGGAAACGGCCGCCGACCCGAAGGCCGGCGACCGTAAGTATAGCGCCGAAACGAAGCGAATGCCGAGGGAATCCTACAGGATCCCGCAGGCCTCGGGAGTCTAGGCGCCCGCGCGCTCCACGGTCCCGGCCCCGGTGACGCTGGTCTTCAGCTTCGGATCACCGTAATACCGCACCCGGCCCGCCCCGCTCAGGCTGATGTCCAGGTCGTCCCGGACACGGATATCCAGGAACCCGAGGCCGGTCAGGCTGGCCCGGGCCGACCGGACCTCGAGCCGGGAGGCCTTGATGACGCCGGCGCCGGAGATCTCCGCATCCAGCCGATCCGCCTCCCCGCCGAGCTCCACGCTGCCCGAACCGGACAGGGTAAGCCGGATCCTTTCCATGCGCACCTCTCCGATCAGACGACCGGAACCGCTCATGGCAACCCGGAGCGCGCCGCCCCGGAAGACGTCCAGCAGGGCGGCCTCGGCGGAGCCGGACAGGGCAAGCCCGGTCAGCTCCGGCAGATAGACGTCGATTTCGAGTTTGGTGTACCTGTGGACCAGGGTTCCCGGCTGGAAGCCCAGCTCCAGGGTGGAGCCCCGCCGCTCCGCCCGGAAGCTCTCCTGCAGGTTGGAATCCAGGGTCACGACGACCCGGTGGGAGGGCGCCCGATGGAACCGGAGGACACCGGCTCCGCCGAAGGAGACCGCGTCGAATCCGGAAACCCGCAGTTCCCGGACTACCACGTCGCCGTTTCCGGTCATGCCGAGAGGTGAGGCCGAGACCCGGGCTCCGCAGGATGTCAGGGGCAGAAGGACCGCCAGGACGGCGGTCCACCAAAGGATGGGGCGTTTCATATTCACTCCTCGAACGAGCGAGCGGATCGGGTCCGGTCTTCCGATGCGGACGGCCGCACCCCGATGGGCCGCGGCGGCGGATTCGGCGGCTTCCCGGAAACTCCGCGAAAGCCGAACAGGCCGGATCCTGCGGCGCTTCCATCCTGTGGATCGGAAGAACCGCGTGCTATTCGGTGGAAATATATAGATTCCCCCGCAAAGGGTCAAGGGGAGCCCTAGCCCGGCACGCCCTCCCCGGGCTAGATTTTACACATGGAAGAGAAGGTGGAAATCAAGTTGAAGCCCCGGGAGGAGGACCGCATCCTTGCCGGACATCCCTGGGTCTACGACAACGAGATAGCGCGTACCAAAGGCACGGGGGCTTCCGGCGCGGAAGCCCGGGTTTACTCGGGCCGGGGCCGTTTCCTGGGCGCCGGCACCCTGAGCCCGGAATCCAAGATCCGGGTCCGCCTCCACTCCCGATCCGACGAAGCCTGGGACGCCGCCTTCACGAAACGGATCCTGGACGCCGCCCTGGACTTCCGCCGCCGGGTCCGGGACCTCTCCTCCGAGAGCGCCCGGATCGTCTTCGGCGAGGCGGACGGCGTTCCCGGCCTGGTGGCGGACCGCTTCGTGGGAATTCCCCTCGGTCCTGACGGAGAACCGGCCGGACCGGCCGGCTCCTGGATCGTCCTCCAGGTCCTGGCAGCCGGTGCCGAAGCCCGGAAGGCCGAGATCGTCGAAGCCCTGGGCGTCGCCCTCGGTCCCGGAGGCATCCTGGAGCGCAGCGACGCCCCGGTCCGCCGACGGGAAGGCCTGGCCCCGGCGGTGGGCGTCCTGGCGGGTTCCGTGCCGGACCGGATCGAGATCCGGGAGAACGGCCTTTCCTTCATCGTGGACCTGGCGGAGGGACAGAAGACCGGGTGGTTCCTGGACCAGA
>JBGSPT010000353.1:0-4834 GCA_041738475.1 Treponematales bacterium | reverse complement strand
CACCGCCGCCCAGGGACCGTCCCGCTCCGCCCCTGGGCCCAGGGCTGTCAGGGCGCGGTCCATCCCGGAATCCCCGGGGCTGACCCTTGCCAGATACCGGGGCTCCCGGTCCAGGAGCCCCGAGTCCGCCAATGTCTCCCGCTGGGCCGCGGAAAGCCGGGCTACCCTGTCCGCCTTGACCCATACCTTGCCCAGGGCTTCGGGTTCCCCGCCGGCCAGTCCCAGGACGGCCGCTTCGGGCCGGTCCCGGACGCCGGTCCCGAGACCGTACCAGGAGGGCATCAGGGCGTCGTCCACGGTCCTCTTGATCAGGACCGGCAGGGCCAGCTCCCCGGCGGTGGCCAGGATCAGGGCGGCTACCGCGTAGACCGCCAGACGGCGGTAGGGCTTCACGTAGCCCAGGATGCGCCGCATGATCGCAGGATCGTATTCCTTGGTGATGACGTCGGAGTCGAAGAAATCAGCCATGCCGAGACCTCCCTTCCGGGTCCCGCACCAGGGCCTGGAGTCGGGCGATCTCGGAATAGAATCCCTCGAGGGCCAGGAGCTCCTCGTGGGTGCCGTACTGGACCAGGGCACCCCCCTCGAGCACGGCGATACGGTCCGCGTGGCGCAGGGTGGAGACCCGGTTGGAGATGATGAGGTTCGTGCGTCCCCTCCGCCAGGCAAGGAGGGCCTTCAGGATCCGCTCCTCCGTCTCCGTGTCCACCGCGGACAGGGCGTCGTCGAAGACCAGGATCTCCGGGTCCGCGGCCAGGGCCCGGGCTATGGCCACCCTCTGCTTCTGCCCCCCCGAGAGGGTGAGTCCCTTCTCCCCCACGATGGTTTCCCAGCCCGCGGGGAAGTCGTTGACGTCCCGGTCGATGGCGCTGATCGCGGTCACCCGGTCGAAGAGCTCGGGGCCGAGATCCGGGGCGGCGAAGAGGATGTTGGCCCGGACCGTGTCGGAGAATAGGAAGGTGTCCTGGGGCACGAACCCGAAGGTCTTCCGCAGGGTCTCCAGCTCGTAGTCCCGTACGTCCCGTCCCGCCAGGAAGACGGTCCCCTCCGGGGGTTCCAGCATCCTGGGAAGGAGCTTGAGGAGGGTGCTTTTGCCGCTCCCGATGCGGCCCAAGATGCCCAGGGTCGTGCCCCCGGAAACGGCCAGGGACAGATCCCGGAGGGCCGGCTCCCGGGCTTCGGGGTAGGAGAAGGTCAGGGAGCGGAACTCGAGGGCCGCCGTCCCGTCCGCGGGCGCTCCGCAGGAGGGGACGATCCGCAGAGTGCCGGGATGTTCCGCGGCTTCGGGCTTCTCGTCCAGGATCTCGTTCACCCGCTTCAGGGACGTGGCGCCCCGCTGGATCATGTTCACCGTGAATCCCGCGCCGATCATCGGCCAGATCAGCATCTCCAGGTACGCCAGGAGGGCCGTGATATCCCCCGGGCTCATCCGGTTCTCGATCACCGCCCCGCCTCCCGCCCAGAGGAGGATCAGGGTCGTCAGACCGGACAAGAAGGCGATGAAGGGGAAGAAGAATCCGAAGATCTTTGCCAACCCCATGGAGGCGTCCCGGTACTCGTCGTTGGCCCCGGAGAACCGGGCCGCGAATACATCCTCCTTGACGAAGGACTTGACCACCCGGATGCCCGTCATGGTTTCCTGTACCACGTCGGAGAGCTTAGAATAGAGTTCCTGGACCCGTTTGAACCGCGTTCCCACCATCTTCCCGAATACCAGGATCAGAACCGTGATGGGGACGAGGGGGAGGATCGTGTACAGGGTTATGCGGGGATTCCGGGCGGTCATGATGACCAGGATTGCCGCGGACATGAAAACCCCGTCCACGAAGGTCACGAGGCCCATGCTGGAGGCCATCCGGATCGCGTGGAGATCGTTGGTGGACCGGGCCATCAGGTCGCCGATCTTGTTCTTCTGATAGAACGCCGAGGGCAGGACCATGAAGTGGTCGAACAGGCGGTCCCGAAGCTCCACCTCGATGCGCCGGGCGGCACCGTGCAGGAAGTACCGCCAGAGGAAACGCCCCGAGGCGACCACCGCGGCCACCCCCACGATGGCCAGGGCGAACCCGGGGATCTCCCCGGTCCGGCCCAGGGACAGGTCGTCCACGGCCCGGCGCACGAATTGCGGAATGGCCAACTGGGCGGCATCCACGGTGACCAGGAACGCCAGCCCGAGCAAGTAGTTGAACCTGTACTTTTTCAGGTACGGGAGGAGGGTACGGAATTCACGGAGCATGGGTCAAGAGTATCGACCCGGGAAGGAAATGGCAAGCGTTGACAAGACCGGCGCTTCTCTACAATATATAAATATGTCCAAAGTATCGATCCCGGCGATCGCCTTGGCTGCGGTCTTCCTCTCATCCTGCTCGATCGCCACCCTGGGCACCCGGGCCACGGATTCCTTCCTTTCCGAGGAGGATCCCGAACTCGTGGGAGAGAGCCTGCCCCTCCTGCTCAAGGCTTCCGAAATCCTGGCGGATTCAAGACCTAAGGACGTAGATCGGGCCGTCACGGCCTCCTCCCTGGCGGTCATGTACGCCATGGGTTTCGTCAGCGCCGACGCCGCGGGGATCCCCTCCGAGGAGGTGGACGCCCGGATGGAGGCCAACCTCCGGGCCAAGCGCCTCCTGCAGAGGGCCTTCCGCCGCTCCTCGGAAGCCCTGGAACACCGCCGGAAGGGCAGCCTGGCCGCCCTGTCATCGGGGGACACGACGCCCCTGGAAAAGCTGAAGGCCAAGGACGTGCCCCTGCTCTACTGGACCAGCGCCTCCGCCCTGGGGGCCTTCTCCCTGGATCCCTTCGATCCCTCCGCCTCCAAGCACCTGGCCGCGGCGGTGGCCATCCTGGAGCGCGCCCTGGAGCTCGACCCGGACTGGAACTACGGAGCCCTCCAGGAACTGGTCATCTCCCTGGCCCCCTCCCTGCCCCGGGAACTTGGCGGAGGCGAAGAACGGGCGGAAGCCGCCTACCGCCGCGCCCTGGAGGCTTCCGGCGGCCTCCGGGCTTCCCCCTATGTGTCCTACGCGACCTCGGTCTGTGTCGGCCGCCAGGATTACAGGGCCTTCAAGCAGGCCCTGGAGGCGGCCCTGGCCGTGGACGTGGATGCGGATCCCTCGGGACGGCTGGCCAACATCATCGCTCAGAGGAACGCTAAACGACTCCTGGCCCAGGCGCCGGATATCTTTTTAATCCTCGAATAATCCGAACGGAGGTCCCGAACCGTGAACCGCAGAACCCCGATCCTTCTTCTCATGCTCGTCCTCGCGGCCGCCTCCGTATTCGGCCAGGTAAACCTCAAGCTGGGCGTCGCGGCTCCCAAGAACAGCCCCTGGGGCATGAGCCTGGACCGCCTGGCCGCGGATTGGCGGCGCATATCCGGCGGTAAGGTAACCCTGACGGTCTACGCTGGCACCCTGGGGGACGACAACTCCATCATACAGAAGATGCGCTTCGGACTGGACGCCGGTGTCTTCCCCAGTACCGGGTTGTCCCTGATCTACGAGGATATCCTGGCCCTGAGCATCCCTACCCTGGTCCGGGACGACGCGGAGCTAAGGGCGGTGCTCAAGGAGCTGGACGCCCCCTTCCGCGCCGAGATCGGCCGCAAGGGATACACGATCCTAACCTATTCCTCCGCCGGCTGGGTCTGGCTCTTCTCCCGCCGCCCGATCGCCAAACCCTCGGACATCCAGAACCTAAAGGTCGCGGTACCCGTGGACGACCGCAAGATGAGCCGGATGCTCCAGGCCGCGGGAGCGGTCCCCGTCCAGGTGGACGTCCAGAACCTGGTGGGCCAGATCGCCACGGGAGCCGTGGACGCCCTTCTCATAGCGCCGGCCTTCGTCCAGGCCCAGTGGTCCTTCTTCAAGTCCTACCTGCCCTACGTCAGCGACATGCGGATCTCCCCCTTCGTGGGCGCCGCCCTGGTCAACACCCGAAGCTGGGACCGGGTTCCCGCGGACCTCCGAAAACCCCTCATGGAGGCCGCGGACAAGATGGCCGAGGACCTGGCCCGGGAAGCGGACCGCCTGGACGACGTGGCCATCAAGGCCATGGCCTCCGACGGCCTTTCCGTCGTTCCCTTGTCCGCCGCGGACCGGGCGGCTTGGTACGAGGCCTTCGTGGCCAACCGGGACCGCTTCGTACGGGACCTCTTCTCCAAGGACGTCCTGGACGCCATCGACCGGGCGGTCCGCTCCCGGGGCCGCCCGTGAGTTCCGCCGGGGACGAGGAGAAGGAAGGGGCGGCCCGGTCCGCCTCCGTGACCGCCCCGGTTTTGCTAAGGGCCGCGGGCATCATCGCCCTTGCCGCGGCGTGCGCCGCGGTCGCGGTTCCGGTGCTGGATTTCTTCATCCTCCGCATCTTCCAATGGGGCATCCCGGGCGCTTCGCCCTTCGCCATCCAGTGCGTACTCGTCCTGGCCTTCGCGGGAGCCGTGATCACTTCCCTGGAGGGCGACCACCTGGCCCTTACCAAGACCCCGCACCACGGGATCGATACCCGGCACAGGATCCAGTCCTCGATGGTCACCTTCCTGACCTGCGCCGTGGAAGCCGCCTTCGTCCTGGGAACCCTCTCCTTCGCCCTCCTGGGCTTCGACCCCTCCGAACGTGCGGGCTTCGTGCCCTACTGGATCTTCGCCCTGGCCCTGCCCGCGGGCTTCCTGGCCATGCTGGCCCTGGATATCCGCCGGGTCCGGGGATGGCCCCGGGCCGCGGCGGCCGCGGGAATCCTGTCCGGGATCTTCCTGGCGGCTCCCAGCCTCGTGAATCTGGCTTCGGTGGCCGGGATCTTCTGGCCGGCCCTGGATTCCCTGGCGGCGGCGGCCTCCGGG
>JBGSPT010000303.1:0-11057 GCA_041738475.1 Treponematales bacterium | reverse complement strand
GGCGGGGGCGTTCCAGCACCCCTCCCTGCGGGCGCCGAAGTCCCGCACCCGCCCCGACGGGTGGATTTGCAGGACCCCGGAGGGATCGCCGGCAAGCCAGGCCGGAAGCGTCGCCGTGGGGGTCCCCAGGATGACGGAAATACCGCGGTCCGCCAGGACCCGGATCGCCTCGTCGAAGAGGGAAAAATCGTAGCTGCCGGGCTCGGGCTCCACCAGGGCCCAGGCGAATTCCATCATCCGCACGGTTTCGATACCGAACGCCTTCATGCGGTCCGCGTCGGATTCCCACAGGGACCGGTCCCACTGCTCGGGATACCAGTCGACTCCGAAGCTCAGCCCCATGCTCCCTCCGGCCGCTTAGTCTTTTTTACGCCAACAGACTTCCATGTAGAACTTGGACGCGCCGTCCTGGGGAAGGAACTCCAGAGCCCTCTGGAAATAATGGAATCCCATCAGGAAGTCCTTCTGATAGTACCTCAGCATTCCCTGCTCGAAATAGGTGCTGGCCTTGATCTTGTTCTCGTCGAAGGCCTCGTCCTGGGTGTCCCCGAAGATCTCGAAGCAGGAAACCGGGGCCGCCTTGCCCTTGACCCGGACCTTACCGATAAAGCGGTACTTGAAGAGGGTCGGATCCTCCAGGGACTTGAAGGATTGCTCGCTGACCACCACGCCGATGTTGAAGGCCTTGGCGATGGCCTGGAGGCGGGAGGAGAGGTTGACGGCGTCGGAGATGACGGTGTTCTCCATCCGGTCCTGTACTCCTACGACGCCCAGCATGAGGGTCCCCGTATGGATACCGATCCCCATCTCGATGGGGCGATACCCCACGCTGGCGCGGTGGCGGTTGTATTCCACCACCCGGCTCTGCATCTCCAGGGCCGCGCGCAGCGCCTGGTCGGCGCCCCCGGCGTCCGGGAAGAGGGCCATGATGGCGTCCCCCACGTACTTGTCCACGAAGCCGCCACGCTCCTTGATGACCGGCACCATCCGGGCCAGGTAAGAGTTGATGAAGGCGAAGGTCTGTTCCTCGGTCAGGGATTCCGAAAGCTGGGTGAAGCCCCGGATGTCGGAAAAGAAGATGGTCATCTCCTTCTCCACATGGTCCCCGAGCTTGAGATCCGTGACGTCCGTCTTCTGCAGGTAGTCCATGAACTCCGCGGGAATGAAGCGCTTGACCGAGGTGGACACGCTGTCCACGTAGGCGGAGAGGTTCTCCGCCTCGTCGAAGGCGTCCCCGACCCTGCGGATGATCGTCAAGGACGCGAGGACCGTGAAGGCCCCGGCTCCCGCGGGTTCCAGCAGGCGGGCGAGGAGCAGGGAATCGGGCACCGCCAACCGGGCCCCGTAGGCCGCCGCGAGGACGGCTCCGCCCAGGAACACGGAGAGGGCGCGCCGGTCGCCCCGGAGGAACCTGTAGACGGACCAGCCGATCAGGACGGCGTAGGACAGCCCCGTCCAGACGAGGGCTGCGGCGTGGACGGGCGTCAGGATCGGGAAGTGCAAAAGGGCCGCCGCGGCCAGAAGGAGGGGCGGCACCACGAGGGCCGGCCGGAGCGGCGGGGGCAGGGCCCGGTCGCAGAGAGCCAGGGCCAGGACGGCCAGCCCCGCGGTCTGGAGGGACCAAGCGGCGGAAAACAGCCTATCCATGTAGACGGAATCCAGGGGGATCCACCCGAGGACCGTGGCGTCCCGGACCAGAAAATAGGCCAGTGTGGCGGACAGGTAGATCCCCAGGGACAAAAAGCCTTTTCCGCGCCTGCTCATCAAGGCGAAGAGCAGGGACACGAGCAGGGCTCCGCCGAAGGCCCCGACCTTAACCCCCGTCAGCAGGGTAACCAGACCGCGGTAGTCCTCCACGGCCTTCGGACTCCCGAGAAGGAAGGGAGCGGCGGCCAGGGTGGGTCGTCCCGGGGAGCGGCCGCCTTCGGGAACCTCCACGCGGAGAACCCCGGCGGATTCAGCCGGCAGCTCCACCGCAAGGGGTCTCCGTTCGGGGGAGCCGGTTTCCCGGGGCGCCCATATCCGCCGGTAATCCAGGTACACCGCGGAGATCTCCGCGGGAAAGGGTACGAGGAGGGTGTAGGCGCTTCCGGCCGACGGAAGGATCGTGAGGGTCCAGGTTTCGGTGACACCGGCAGGCAAAGCGGGCAGGAGGGAACGGAGGGGGACCGAGGCCGAGGCGATCCGGCCCTGGATGGAGGAAATCCACTCCCCGGCCAGGGGGACGGCGCCTTCTGTACTCCTGAGGTCCAGAATTCCCGCCGCGGCGGATCCGCCGGGGGCCAGGGCGCAGCCGCATACGAACAGGCCGAAGGGAAACAGGAACAGGAGGCCGAGCTTTTTCATATCGATCCTACTATAGCCCGGATCGCCGCGCTTCGCCACTGCGATCCGTCGGTACGCCCCGGGAAACCGGGCTCCCCGGCTAGCCCCTCGAACGGGCCCTGTCCATCAAGGCCCTGCGGGAGCGGAGGAGGTGGTCCGACATGGCCGCCTGGGCCTCCCTGCCGTCCTTCGATCTCAAGGCCTCGATGATCCGCCTGTGCTCCGGAAGGGTTTCCTCCGGAGAGCGGACAAGTCCGTGCTCGTAGCTGCGGAAGACGTGGCCGAAGAACCTCTCCACCTCCCTGAGCCGGGCGCTTCCGGATGCGGCCAGCAGTCCCGCATGGAAGGCCTTGTCCGCCCGCAGGTAGTCCCCGGTCCCCTCGGGCGGAATTCCCCGGGAGAAGGGTTCGAAGAGGGCGCAGAGCCCTTCGACCTCGCCGCCGGGCCCCTCCTCCGCACAGAGCCGTGCCGCGACGCCCTCGATGCCGGCACGCACCGCGAAGAGGTCCGCCAGGTCCTCGTCCGAATAGTCGGGCACGAAAAAACCGTCCCGGAACCGGGATTCCACCAGCCCCTCCCCGGTCAGGCGGTGGAGGGCGTCGTTGACCGGGGTCGGGCTCACCCCCAGGCGGACCGCCAGAGCCTTGCGGTCGATCCGGTCCCCGGGAACCCAGATTCCGTCGAAGAGCATCTCCTTTACGGCGTCGTACACCGCCGTGGAGACGACGGTTCTCTGTATGCGCGGCATCCTAGATCCCTCCCGCCGCAGGCCCCGCCGCGCCTTCGAACAGGGCCGCCGCCGCGTCCCGGGCTTCCGACAGGTGGGCGTACATGACGGCTTCCGCCTGCCGCTCGTCCTTTCGGAGAATCGCGCCGATCAGGGCCTCGTGCTCGGCCAGGCTCTTCTCCATGGGCTTCATGAGGCCCCGTTGGTTGCTGGCCAGGACGATGGCGAAGGAGGAAAGGATGCGGTCCAGGATCGAGTTCCGGCTCAGGCGCATCAAGGTGCCGTGGAACTCGAAGTCCGCCACCCGGACCCGGGCGGCGTCCCCGGCGGCCACGCAGTCCCGATAGGCGGAAAAAGCCTTCTCCAGTTCCGAACGCCCCGGACCGTCCAGGTTGCGGGCCGCCTCGGCGGCCCCGAGGGGCTCCAGGCGCAGTCGGACGTCGTAGAGATGGAGGAGTTCCAGGGGCGAAAGGCGCTTTACGTAGGCCCCCCTGCGGGGAACCAGCTCCACGAGGAGTTCCTTTTCCAGCTTCGAGAAGGCGGCCAGGAGGGGGGTACGGGAAACCCCCAGCCGCTTCGAAAGAGCCTCCTGGACCAGTTTCTGCCCCGGCACGAGCTCCCCGGTCAGGATCATCTCCTTCAGGGCGCGGTACACCTGTTCCGCGAGGTCTTCGAAGCGGGATTCTCGCATGACGACATTCTAGCCGCCCCGGAAGATGCGGTCAATGATTTTGTATACAAACCGACCGTTCCGGCCTTGACAGGAGCCCGGAGTCGGTCTATGTTTTGTATACAATATTTTTAGGCAAGCAGGTCATATGTACGGAGTATCTCCCGCCTACTTCTACTCCTCCTACGGCCCGGAATTCCGGCCTTCCGACATCGAGGCCGCCTTGCCGGGTATCCGGGACCTCGGGTTCGAGACCTTCCAGCCCGAAGCCTTCCGGGCTGAGATAGCGGCCGCCTGGACCGGTACGGACTCCGAGAGCCTGGCTTCCCGGGCCCGGGACCTGGGACTTTCGGTCGGCCCCTTCGTGGCCCACTGGGTGGGGGCCGAGTTCTCGACCCCGGATGCCTTGGGACGGCGGGGACTCACGGATGACGTGCCCCGGGCTCTCGCGATAGCCTCCGCCCTGGGCTGCGCGCCGGTCTTCTCGGTGCCCCTGCCCTCCCTGCCCGGCGCCGCCGGGACCGTATTGGACAGGGTCCGGGCGGAGCTCCGGGGCGCCCTGGTCGAAAAACTTGGCCTCCTTGCCGAGGCCGCCCGCGAGGCGGGGTTCCGCCCGGCCCTTGAGCTCCTGCCGGGCAACGTCCTGGGGGGCAGCGTCGAGTTCCTGAACCTCCGTTCGATCCCGGGGCTGCAAAACCTGGGACTTGTGCTGGACACCGGGCACTTCCACGCCATGGGCGAGGATGTCCCGGCCCTGCCTTCGCGTATGGGCGGATCGATCGCGGCCACCCACCTCTGCGACAACGACGGCATCGAGAACCTCTCCCTGGCCCCCGGGGCCGGGAACATCCCCTTCCGTCCCCTCCTGGCCGAACTGGCGGCCTCGGGGTACGCGGGGAATCTTGACCTGGAGATCGTGTGCGCCCCCGGGGATGTGGCCCGGGAGTACCGGAACGCGCTGAAAACCCTTCGTGGGATGGAGGCCGCGCAACCGCCCCGGAAGTCCGAGGCGGATTCGCGTACCCCTTCGGACGGGATTCTAGAGACGATGACCGCCCGCGGGCCCGGCGCCCGCGGTTTTGAAAGGAGCACCCTATGACGAACACCAGCCCCCGCTCCCTGGACGAGCGGGCCGCGTACCTGGAGGCCAAGGCCCGGGACGTGCGCCGGGCCATCGTGGAGATGGTCCACTCCGCCCAGTCCGGGCACTGCGGAGGAAGCCTCTCCGCGGCGGACTTCGTGACCGCCCTGTACTTCGACCTCATGGATATCGATCCCGCCCAGCCCCGCAAGCCCGGCCGGGACCGCTTCGTCCTGTCCAAGGGCCACGCCTGCCCGGTCTGGTACGCGGCCTTGGCCCTCCGAGGCTACTTCCCCGTGGAGGAGCTTTCCACCCTGAGGCGGAACGACAGCCGCCTCCAGGGCCACCCCGTGGCGACCTACCTGCCCGGTGTGGACGCCACCTCGGGATCCCTGGGCCTCGGCTTCGGGCAGGCTCTTGGCATGGCCCTGGACGCCCGGCTGTCCGGCCGAAACAACATGGTATATGCGGTGCTCGGGGACGGGGAACTGGACGAAGGGGTCGTCTGGGAGACTTCGGCCCAGGCCGCCAAGTACCGCCTGGACAACCTGGTGGCCATCGTGGACCGAAACAACCTGCAGAACGACGGGCGGGCGGACGACATCCTGCCCATGGAGCCCATCGACAAAAAGTTCGAGGCCTTCAACTGGCGGGTCCTGGAGATGGACGGACACGACATGCGGAAGGTCCTCTCGACCCTGGAGAAAGCCCGGGAACGCACCGGGAAGCCCACCTGCGTGATCGCCCGGACGGTCAAGGGAAAGGGAGTGAGCTTCATGGAGGACAAGCGCGAATGGCACGGCAAGCCGCCCTCGGACGAGGAGCGCAGGCGGGCCTGCGAGGAGATCGAAGGGAGGGCCGAATGAGCCTGCCCCCCGCCAAGGCGCCCACCCGGCGCGCCATCATGGATCGGCTCGTGGAAGCCGCGAAGGATGACCCGAGTTTCGTGGTCTTCGACTCGGACATCGGCTACTCCACCTATTCCTACCTCTTCGGGGACGCTTTCCCCGACCGGTACTTCAACCTGGGCATCGCGGAGCTCGGAACCATGGCCGCCGCCGCGGGCATGGCCGCGGACGGCCGGACCGTCTTCGTGTGCGGCTACGGGGTCTTCCTGACCATGCGCGCCCTGGAGGCCGTACGGTCCTTCGTCTGCTATCCTCATCTCAACGTGAAGATCTTCTCCAGCCACGCCGGCGTCACCGCGGCCATCGACGGGGTGACCCACCAGGCCACCGAGGACCTGGCCTTCATGGCCACCCTGCCGAACATGACCGTCCTGGCCCCCTGCGACAGCGCGAGCGCCCGGGCGGCCTTCGACCTGGCCCGGAACACCCCTGGGCCCGTGTTCGTGCGCCTCATGCGGGACCCCCTGAAGGAGGTCTACGCCCCGGAGACGAGCTTCCGGGTGGGCGGAAGCCATACCCCCCGCCGGGGCAAGGACGTGACCATAGCCTGCCTGGGGGACATGGTCATCCAGGCGATCGAGGCGTCCGAGATCCTGGCCGCCGAGGGAATCTCCGCGGAGGTCCTGGATCTCTACTCCCTGAAGCCCTGGGACGAGGCCGCCCTGGCGGAGTCCCTGGACCGCACGGGAGCCCTCCTGGTTGCGGAAAACCACCAGAGGCGGAACGGCCTGGGGTACGAGCTGGCGGCCTGGTGCATGCGGAACGGCCGGTCCGTGCCCTTCGCCCAGGCGGGCCTGGCGGACACCTTCGCCGAGAGCGGGGCCTACGGGAAGACCCTGGAGAAATTCGGCATGGACGCCGCCGCCCTCGCCCGGTCGGCACGGGACCTGGTCTCGAAGAAATGAACCTGCGCGGACCGCGAAAGGCGGCCGCGCCGATATAAGGATCAAGGAGGACCCCATGAAGCTGGCCGTCATCACCGGGTTCCTTGGCAAGACCAAGGACCGGTTCCACGAATACAACGAGTCCCTGGACCTGGACGCCAAGTTCAAGCTCCTGGCCTCCATCCCCGGCTATTCCGGGGTCGAGGTGGTACACCCCTACGAGGTGCCCTCCGCCGGGGAACTCAAGTCCCTCCTGGCCAAGCACCGTCTCTCGGTGGCGGCGATCAACGTAAACGTCAAGGCGGAGCCCGAGTTCCGTTCCGGGGGGCTCACCTCCTCGGATCCCGGGATCCGGGCCAAGGCCGTGCGCTTCCTCAAGGAGGCCAAGGACTACGCCGCCGCCGCCGGGGCGGACAAGGTGACCTGCTGCCCCCTGGGGGACGGGTATGAGTTCTCCTTCCAGTACGACTACGCCGCTTCCTGGCGGCACCTGGTGGACGCTTTCGCCGAGGCCGCGGCACACAGGCCCGAGGTGACCCTCTTCGTGGAGTACAAGCCCTCGGAGACCCGGGGGCGTTGCTTCGTGGACAGCGCGGCCAAGACCCTCTGCCTGATCCGGGACGCGGGGACCAAGGGCCTGGGTGTAACCCTGGACTTCGGGCACTCCGTATACGGCGGTGAGAACGCCGCCGAGGCCGCCTCCCTGGTGCACGGAAGCGGGGTGCCCCTGTACATTCATATCAACGACAACGACGGCAAGTGGGACTGGGACTACTTCTGCGGCACCAAGCACTACCTGGAGTATGTGGAGTTCCTGTGGTATCTTCGCCGCATCGGGTACGACGGATGGTTCACCTCGGACACGAGCCCGACCCGCTGGGACGTGGCGGGCACCTTCGAGGCGAACGCCCGGATTTCCCGCCGCATCGAAAAACTCCTTGACCGCCTGGACTCCAAGGCCCTGGAGGCGCGGATGGGCGGTCCCGGCTACCTGGAGACCTGGAAGCTCCTGGAGACCGAAGTCTTCGGACTCAAGGACTGAGGAGGGTCCGGAAACCGCCTGATTGCCAAACTGCCCGGCGGGACTGCGATCCGCGCCGGGCCTATTCTTTCTAAGGAGACGACAATGACGAAACCCAAGGTATACGTGACCCGGCGCATCCCCGACGCGGGACTGGAACTGCTCCGGAAGGAGTGCGAGGTGGAGGTGAGCCCCCACGACAGGCCCCTGACCCGCCAGGAATTCCTCGCGGCCATCAAGGGTCGGGACGGAGTGGTCTGCCTGCTGACCGACAAGGTGGACGCCGAGGCCTTCGAGGCCGCGGCGGGGGTGAAGGGCTTCGCCAATTTCGCCGTGGGCTTCGACAACCTGGACGTGCCGGAGGCGACCCGCCGCCGCATCCCCCTCTCGAACACCCCCGACGTCCTCACGGACGCCACCGCGGACATGGCCTGGGCCCTGTTGTTCGCAGCGGCCCGGCGGGTGGTGGAGTCCGACGGGGTGAACCGCTCGGGGGCCTGGAAGGGCTGGGGGCCGATGCAGTTCATCGGCGGGGACGTGACCGGGGCGACCCTGGGCATCGTGGGGGCCGGGCGGATCGGAGCGGCCATGGCGGCCAAGAGCGTCGGCTTCCGGATGAAGGTCCTGTACTCCGACGCCCGCCGCAACGAGGCCCTGGAAACGGCGATCGGCGCCCGCTTCGTCCCCTTCGAGGAACTCCTGGCCGAATCCGACTTCGTGAGCGTCCACGTGCCCCTGATGCCCGAGACCCGGCACCTGTTCACCTACGACACCTTCAAGAAGATGAAAAGGTCCGCCTGCCTGATCAACACCGCTAGGGGTCCCGTCCTGGCCGAGGACGACCTGGTCCGGGCCTTGAAGGACGGGCTCATCGCCGGGGCCGGCCTGGACGTCTACGAGCGGGAGCCCGCCCTGGCGGAGGGACTTTCCGCCCTGCCCAACGTGGTCATCACCCCCCACACCGCCAGCGCCACCGTGTCCAGCCGGAACGGCATGGCCCTGAAGGCGGCATCCAACGTGATCGCCATGGTCAAGAACCAGAAGGCTCCGGACTGTTTGAATCCTGAGGTTTATAAGTAGACGGCCGCAAAAGCGGGATCCGGCTCCCGAGCGCTTGTGAAACGGGGATTGGCAGCCGATACTTTGTTTCTATACCAAGAATCAGTTTGGGGGCCGCGGGGATGAGAGTCAGTACGCGATTGACCTTGTTGGCTGCAGGAATCGCAATCCTCGTCCTGGGAGTCCTGGTCGGGTTCGTCACGATCCGTGCCCGAACCCTGCTGTTGGACGGGGCCTTGGAGAAAATCCGGCACCGGGCCGAGGCTGCGGCGAACGACATCGACCGGTGGGAGGAGACGCTGGCCACCGCCGCCCGCGCGGTGGCCGGAAACCCCGCCGTACGCTCCATGGATCCGAAAGGACACGCGGACGCCTTTGCGGGGGCTTTCCCGGCCTTGTCCGCCTACGTCTACACCCTGTACTCCATCGGCCCGGACGGAAGCGTCTTCATCCTCAACGACGGAAGAAGGGGAAGCGGAAGCCGGGCGGACCGTACCTACTTCACCGAAGTGATGGCGGGGGCGCCGATAGCACGTCAGGTCCTCATGGGGCGTTCCCTGAATCCGCCGGTTCCCGCGGTAGCCTATGGATTTCCCATACCCGGCGCCGAGGGCACCGGCAATCCTGCGGGCGTCGTATTGCTCGCATCCACCCTGACGGAACTCTCGAACATCGTCCGCAGGAATCTCCTGCCCGATGGTTCCATCTATGTCGTGGACGGAAACGGATTCCTCATCGCCCACGGCGACCCTTCCCGGCTTAGCAAGGAAGACCTCGTCGACGTATCCGAATACCCCGCGGTACGCGGGTTTTCCGGTATCCCGGCGGGAGAATTCCTTCGGTACCAGGAATCCGGCAGGCGCAAGATCGCCTACAAGAAGACCGCCGGAAACGGGTGGTCCGTCTTTGTCGAAGCGGACGAAGAGGCCATAACCTCCGACGCCGGTTCATTCACCCGTTCCGGAGCCCTCCTTGGGCTGGTCGGCCTCCTGGCCCTCGCGGTTTCCCTTGGAGTCGTTTCCCGGATCGTCCTTCGCCCGCTTTCGGATTTGTCGGCCAGATTGGGGACCTTCGCGGAGGGCGGCGGGGATTTAAGCTCCCGGCTCCTGATTCAGAGGTCCGATGAGGTAGGCGCGGCGGCGGAAAAATTCAACGGTTTCGTGGATTCTCTTTCCGGGATGGTGGCAACCGTGCAAACCGCCGTTGAAGACGCGGCTTCTCAGAAAACGGCCGTAGCCTCCAGTTCCACCGAAACGGGCGCCGCCGCGGAGGAGATCGCCGCGACGATTCGATCCATGCGGAGCCAGATCGAACGCCTCTCCGCCGAAGCGGAGGGCGCCTCGTCCGCGGCGGAGGAGATCGCGGAGGACGGCCGCCATTTCTCGGTTCAAGTCCAGGAGCAGGCCACCGCGGTGGCCCAGTCCTCCTCGGCGGTGGAGCAGATGCTCGCATCCATCCGGAGCGTCGCGGCGACCGCCCGAGCGAAGACCTCCGCCCTGGCCGACCTGCAGGCCGTCACCGACGACGGCCGGGAAGAGGTCGAGGCGACCGCCGAAAAAGTGACCCAGCTTGCAGGATCCCTGGAGCTTTTACAGGAGGCCATCGCAGCGATCAACGGCATCGCGTCCCAGACCAATATCCTGTCCATGAACGCCGCGATTGAGGCAGCCCATGCCGGAGACAGCGGCAAGGGATTCGCCGTGGTCGCGTCGGAGATACGTTCCCTGGCGGAATCGTCGGCGGAAAACGCCCAGGTCATCGGGTTAAGCCTGGGGAAAAACGCGGAGGATATACGAAAGCTCAAGGAATTCACGGACAACGTCTTCAACCGGTACGGCAGCATCGAATCCCAGATCGGTACGGCCCGGGAGGCGTTTGACGAAATCGCCTGCGCGACGGACGAGTTGTCCCTGGGTGCCGAGGAGATCTCCCGGGCGATCCTGGTGCTGAGGGAGGCTACGTCCCGGGTGGAAGCCGGTTCGTCCCGAATCGCCGAACGAAGCGAGATAATCCAAGGCCGGGCAGGAAGCGTTCTTTCCGTGAGTCAGGAAGCCCTCAACGGGATAAGCGAGATCGATATCGGGACGGGAGAGATCATCGAAGCCATGCGGGATCTGAACACCGCGGTTTCGGGACTTTCGGAAAGCATCGACAGCGTCCGGGAGACCGTAGGGCGATTCAAGGTTCGGGAGTGATGGGGTCTATTCACCCATTCACTTCCAACTTCCCCCGCTCCTCCCTCAACTTCGCGTACACCTCCCGCCGGGCGGGGTCCGGCTCGAAGACCCGGTCCACAGCGCCAGCTGCGGAGGCGAAATAGGCCGCCGCGGCGTCCGGGTATAGACCGAGGCGGACCGCGGCGCTGATCCAGGCACCCCGGGC
>JBGSPT010000254.1:0-1980 GCA_041738475.1 Treponematales bacterium | reverse complement strand
GGCCCTCGGCCAGGCGGGCGTCCACGTTGTCCAGGGCGAACTCCCGGCCCGCCGGATCGTTGCCCGGAATCGCGTATCCCTCCCCGTCCTTCCAGTGCTCCGCCCGGATCGTCTCGCACAGGGCGAGGAGGGATGAGGCCTTGTAGGCCCGGAGTCCCACGTTGGCCCAGCCCGAAGCCGCCCGGACCGCGGTCCCGGAGAGCTTGGCGTGGCCGAAGGATGCCGGCCGGCCGTAGGAGTCGAGGGCTATGGGATAGGCGGGGTTCTCGAACCGGGCGGCGGGCAGGAGCAGGGCTGCGGGCTCTTCCATCGAGACCAGGGCGTCCAGGACGACCAGGGAGGTCCGGGCGGTGAAGGGGCTCGAGGCGTCCCCCCCGAAGTTCACGAGGACATAGTCCGCCCGCTTCCAGAGATCCCGGCACTGCCAGACCGCGTCCCCGTGCCCCAGGGGCTTGCCCAGGGGGGCTTCCTGGGTGAAGAATCGCCGTTCTTCCGGGCGGATCCCCAGGGGTTCCAGGATCTCCCGGTCGATCTCGGCCTCCCAGCCCCGGACCACGATCACCCGGCTCCCGAGGCCCCGGAAGGCGTCGACCGCGTAGGCCGCGATGGGCACGGGATCCGGCCCCCGGCCCAGGGAGTTGCGCACCGGGAAGAGGCCCCGGGGACGGGCGGGATCGAAGCGGAGGTCCCGACCCTCGGCGTAGGCCTGGCGCAGGGAATCCACCCACCGGGACCCGGCTCCCGCCAGGAGGGTCAGGCAGACCGTCCGGCCCGCCAGGTACTCCAGGTACTCGGGAAGGGAACGGATTCCCCGACCGTTTTCCGAAAGGGCCCGGGAAAGGAGGGTATCCCGGAGTCCGAAGGCCTTGTCGTGATCGGTTCCCGTGAGCCGTACCAGGGAGGATGTCATGGAAGCAGTATAGTGCGGATCCGTCCTAGGCTCTATAGACCCTGTACTTCTTCACGAATCCGAAGGGACGGTAGGTCATCTTTGCCTGACGGAGCCCCTCGTCACCCAGGTCCTGTTCCCGGTTCACGATCCGGAAATACCGGGGCAGGGTCTGGGCGAAGGCCTGGTTGATGAACTGGTAGATGCCCTTGTACCCGTCCACGGCCTTCTCGAAGTGGACCGCGAACATCCGGGCCTTGGAGATGGGCTCCCCCAGCACGTAGCCCGCGGGCCGGCCGTCGGCGTAATAGACCGCGCCCCGCATGCCCAGCTCCTCGAAAAGCTCCAGGGCTTCCCGGGAGGCGGCGTAGTCGCCCTCGGCGCCTTTTGCCTCGCGCCACCGGTCCAGGACCTCCACCGCGTCCGCGACGTTGGCCTTCGTGAGGGGCCTCTGTTCGCAGGCGCAGGTGCCCAGGAAGGCGTTCACCAGGTTCCGCTTCTTGTGGTAGGCCTTTCCGGAAAGCTCCGCCAGATCCTCCCGCCTGTACAGGTAGTCGAAGTTGTCCCGGTCCTCCTGGATTCGGTACCCCCACTGCTCCAGGTCCACCCTTCGGGACTCGGACTGGGACTCCGAGAGGTTCTTGAGGTAGAGGTGGCTCCGGAAGAGGTCCTCCAGGACCTCCCGGTCCGGGATCGCGCAGGGGCTCAGGAAAAAGGGCTCCCCGTTCTTGACCCCCGACAGGACCAGGGTCTGGTCGGGGATGCGGGACACCTTGTAGCCGTAGGCTCTGCGGAAGAGGAAGAGATTGGAGAAGGTGAACTCCGAGATGCCGTCGGAAAGGAGGTTGAGGCGGGGATACATCTCTTCCCGCATGTCCAGGGTTATCGGCTCGAAGCCGGGGTAATCGGGTATGGTCATCGCGAAGAATATATCGATTGCCTCCTTCCGGGGCAAGGCCGAGTTTCTGTCCTCGGGATTCCATGGTATAGTCCCGGAATCGGGAAACCCCAGGAGGCTCCATGACCGACTTCGAATCCCGGGCCCGCCAGGCCGCCCGCATCGCGTTGGAACTCTGCGCCATCCCCAGCCC
>JBGSPT010000250.1:0-6540 GCA_041738475.1 Treponematales bacterium | reverse complement strand
TCCTGTCCCCGGCCTTGTGCCGGAGCGACTTCTCCGGCCGGACCCGGAGGGCCGGAGCGTCCGTATGGGCCCCCGCCAGGGCGAACCCCGCCCGGGCCGGGGATTCCCCGCCGATCCGGAACGCCACGAGGCCGGATCCGTTGCGGACGACGTAATAGGTCTTGCCGGGTTCCAGGCGCCACTCGCTCCGCTCGTCCAGGGCCAGGGCTCCCCGGGCCTGGAGGGCCGCGGCCAGGGCGTCGGCGGCGTGGAACTGGGTGGGGGACGCATCGAGGAAGTCGCACAGGCTTTTCACGGAAACCGCGGGCATGGCATCTCCTGACGAGGGGTTCTCCCGGAAAGGGTATCACCCCCGGGAGCGTCTTTCAAGGAAGACTGTTCAAGGATCGGAAGTAGGCCCGTACCAGGAGGGCCCGGATCTCGTAGGCCCGGGCCCGTAGGTCCTGCCGGGGGCCGGCCGCTTCCCGCAGGAGGACCTCCCGGGCGGCCTCGGGGGAAAGCCCCTTCCGCCGGACCAGGTGCTTCATCCGGAGCAGGGAAAGGAGCTCCGCCTCGGAATATTCCCTGCGGCCGGACTCGCTGCGCCGCGGGGAGACGAGGGTGACCGCCCGCTCCCAGTACCGGATCACGTGGGCCTTCTCCCCAAGGACCCGCTCCACCTCGCCGATCGAATAGGAGCGCACGGCCCTACGCCCGGTCCGCCTTCCAGGAGGAGGAACCGCGGACCTCCAGCCCGACGGGTATCAGGGAGAAGCCCAGGTCGGAACGGATCTTGTTCTTGAGGTAGGAAAGGTAGGACTCCGCGACGGCGTCGGGACGGCTGGCGAAAAGGATGAACTTCACCGGGTTGATGCCGGACTGCACGGCGTACCGGAGCTTGAACCGGGTGCGGGGTCCCACGGGGGGCGGATACGAGGTCACCCAGTCCTCCACGGCCTTGTTCAGGGCTGAAGTCTCGATTTTCCGGGTGAGCTGGCCGAAGACCGCCAGGAGGGTGTCCAGGAGCTTCGGTATTCCCGAACCCTCCTTGGCGGATAGGGGAAGGACCGGGGCGAAGGCCATCTGGCCGAAGAAATACCGGAGCTTGTCCCGGGAAGCCTCGAAGGAGTTCTTGAGGTCCGGCATCCGGTCCCACTTGTTCAGGGCGAAGACCAGGCCCCTCCCCTTTTCCACCGCCAGGGCGGCTATCTTCTTGTCCTGGTCCGTAAGCCCTTCCTGGGCGTCGATCATCAGCACCACGATATCGCAGTCCTCGACGGTGCGGATGGCGCGGTTCACCGAATAGTACTCGATGTCCTCGTGGACCTTCTTCTTCCTGCGGATCCCCGCGGTGTCCAGGACCGTGATCCTGCGGCCCTTCCAGGAGGTCGATCCCTCCACGACGTCCCGGGTGGTGCCCGCTATCTCGCTGACCAGGGACTTCTGCTCCCCCAGGAGGCGGTTCAAGAGGGTGGATTTCCCGGTGTTCGGCTTGCCCAGGATGGCCACCCGGACGTCGTCGTGCAGGTCCTCCTCCGAGGATACCCGGGAGAAGTCCAGGCGGGCCGTGATGCGCTCCACCAGCTCGTCCATGTTGCGTCCGTGCTCCGCGGACACGGCCACCAGCTCCGGAAAGCCCAGCCTAGCGAAGCCGTAGGCCAGGGCGTCCCGCTCCGGGCTGTCCGTCTTGTTGACCACCAGGATGGTCCGGTCCGCCCTGCGGCGGAGCCGGGCGGCCAGTTCCTCGTCCTCGGGAGTCAGGGCCGTGGCGTCCACCAGGAAGAGGATGAGGTCCGCCTTGTCCAGGGTGGCCACGGATCTCCGGGACACCAGGTCGTTCATGTCCGACCGCTCCAGGGTCACGCCCCCGGTATCCATCAGGAGGACTCGGCGATCCGTACCGGGCAGGACGCATTCGGCGTCCACGGGATCCCGGGTGACCCCCGGGGTTGGGTCCGTGATGGCCCTGCGCTTGCGCAGGAGGCGGTTGAACAGGGTGGACTTCCCGACGTTCGGCCGTCCGGCGACGACGACGATCGGGAGGTTGCGATATCGGATCCGGGCCGAGGGGGCCGGCGGGTCCAGGGGTTCCGTCTGCTGCATGGTTTCCTTGCCGCGGGAAAGTCCGGTCATCGGGCTTTCCGGCGGGCTTTATACGAATTTCCGGGGCCGGCGTTCCTCACCGGAACACGCCCGCCTCCGGGTCTATGCGCTCCCTTAGGTAGCGTTCGATGTCCGCTGCGTACTCCATGGCCAGGACTTCCCGGGCCAGGGAGGCGGCATCCCCGGAATCCGAACTCCGGAGCAGGCGCTTGATCTCCGGAATGCTTACGCTGGACATGGAAAACTCGTCCAGTCCCAGCCCCAGAAGTACCAGGGCCGCGTAGGGGTCCGAGGCCATCTCTCCGCACATCCCCACGGGGATGCCCGCCGCCCTGCCGGCGTCTATGGTCGACTTGATGAGGCGCAGGACCGCGGGATGGAAGGGTTGGTGGAGGTAGGCCACCTTCTCGTTGCCCCGGTCCACGGCCAGGGTGTACTGGATGAGGTCGTTCGTCCCGATGGAGAAGAAGGCGGACTTCTTGGCCAGGATGTCCGCCACCAGGGCGGCGGAGGGCACCTCGATCATGATCCCCACGGGGATGTCTTCCCGGAAGGCGCAGCCCGATGCCCGGCACTCGGCCTTCGCCCGTTCCAGCAGGGCCAGGGCCTGGTCTAGCTCCTCGGGTACGGAGATCATGGGGAACATGATCCGGGCGTCCCCCTCCACGGAAGCCTTCAGGATGGCCCGGAGCTGGGTCAGGAAGAGGTCGTCCCGGGAGAGGCAGAGCCGGATGGCCCTCCAGCCCAAGAGGGGGTTCTTCTCCTCCCTGCCCGAAAGCTCCGGCAGGGCCTTGTCCCCCCCCAAGTCCAGGGTGCGTATGGTGACGGGCCGGCCTTCCATGGACTTGAGCACCCTTTGATAGGCCCGATACTGCTCCTCCTCCGAGGGGATGCGGCCGGGCTGGAGGAAGAGGAACTCCGAGCGGAACAGGCCCACTCCGTCGGCGCCGTGCCGCCGGACCGTGTCCACCTCCTCGGGAATCTCGATGTTGGCCTTGACCAAGACCGAGCGGCCGTCCTTCGTCCGGACGGGCAGCGCCTCGGAGGCCAGCAGGGCTTTCTCCCTCTCGACGTCCCGGGAACGCACCTGTTCGTAGCGGATCAGGGTGGACTCGTCGGGCTCTAAGAGCACCCGGCCCTTGCGGCCGTCCACGATGACGCCGTCCCCGTTGTGCACGCTCCGGGTGGCCCCAGCCACGCCCAGGACCGCGGGGATCTCGAAGGCCCGGGCCAGGATGGCCGCGTGGCTGGTCTTGCCTCCCCCGTCCAGGACCAGGGCCTTCACTGCCCGCTTGTTCATGGCGATGATATCCGAGGGCAGGAGATTGTGGGCGACCAGCACCACCTCCGACTCCAGGTCGGAAAGGGTGAACCTCTCCCGGAACATGAGGTGGTTGAGTATCCGCTTGGAGACGTCCCGGATATCCGCGACCCTGTCCTGGATGTAGGGGTCCTGGACCCGGGAGAGCTGTTCGACGAGCTCCTGTTCCCGCTGGAAGACGATCCATTCTATGTTCCGCAGGGACTCCCGAAGGGAAGCTTCCAGGCCCTCCATGAGCTCGGGATCCTCCAGCATGAGCAGGTGGGAATCGAAAATCGCGGAATGGGCCGGGCCCATCTCGCTTCGGGCGCGGTCCCGAAGCTCCGTGATCTCCCCCCGGGCCTTGCCGACGGCCTGCCGGAACCGGTCCCACTCGGGCCCCACGTCTGCGGTTCGGATATAGTAATTCGGTATGGAAACGTCCTCGTCCTCGAGGAAGAGGAAGGCTTTGCCTATGGCGATGCCCGGAGAAACCGGGACCCCGGTCAATTCTATCATTGGGCGTATTTTAGCGTACCCGGAAGGGGGTGTCAAACCGGAGGGGGCCGGTCAGTTCAGGACCAGCATGGGGTTGATGGTCCGGCCGTTCTTGAGCACCGTGAAATGGAGGTGGCTTCCCGTGGAGTATCCCGTGGTGCCTACCGCGCCGATTCGCGTGCCGATGGAGACCGCCTGCCCCTTGCGGACGTCGATCCGGTCCAGATGGGCGTACATCGAGGCGTATCCGGAGTGATGGGCTATGATGATGTAGTTGCCCGAGACGGTGTTGTATCCCGTGGTGGACACCCGCCCCTCCATGGCCGCCCGGACCGGGGCGCCGTGGGCTGCGCCGATGTCGATGCCCGTGTGGAAGGACCGCTGGCCCGAGAAGGGGTCGTTGCGCCAGCCGTACCAGCTTGTGATCCAGCCCCGGAGCGGCCACTTGAACAGGTCCCCGTTTATCTCCCGAAGGGTGAAGCTGGAGAGCCGGGCGTCGGGCAGGAAGAGATTCCGCCCTTCCCGGAGCTCCGGGGAATCCAGGCGGTTCACCTCGGCCACCCGGTCCGAGGAGATGGAGTACTTGGCGGCGATCGAGTCCAGGGTTTCCCCGGAGGCCACGGAATGGAGGATGCCGTTCATATTGGGGATCTTTAGGTGGGCGCCGATGGCGATCGCGCGGGTGTTCCGGATATCGTTGAAGCTGATCAGGGTATCCACGGTGACTCCGAAGAACTCCGCTATATACCCTGGGATGTCACCCTTCTTGACCACGTAGACCTGGTACCAGAGCCCCTCGTCCCGAGGCGGTTCCTCCGCGATGAGTTCCGCGGCCGGATCGCCTTCCCGGGCTTCCAATGCCAGGGTCCGCATGTCCGCGGATCCAACGGAAACCGCCGCGTCGGGCACTCTGGCGGGGGATCCCAGGAAGAGGGCGGCGAAGACCAGGGTCGAGAACACGGCAGCGAGGGTCCCGCGCCCGTCGAACGTCTCAAGGGGGTCTCTGTGAATAAACCTGGCAGCCCTCATCCCCTACCCTCTATCCCGATACTTGCGAAGCCTCCGTGCGGACCGGAGGCTCCAAGGATCATCGTAATCGAAATTCCGTCCCCGCGCAACCGAAGCTCCCGCCTCCCGCCGCGCCTCAATGGGGCAGGATTATGACGCTCACCTCGATGTCCCGTGAAAGGGCCGCGGATTGGGCGGCCGCCCTGTCGATCCTGCCCCGGGGCAGGGGATGGGGGGGAGCGTCCCCGATCAGCACGATGAGGCGGGACTCCGCGGACCAGGGGAAGGATACCGCCGCCTCGTGCAGAGCCTCGTACACGGCCTCCGGGATGTCGCGCCCTCCCGCGACCCGGACGGCGGTGACGTTGGAGGTGAAGGCTTCGAAGTCCGACGTGAACTCCAAGCGCTTGGTCAGGTAGTCCTCGAAGTAGTCCTTGTAGAGGACCAGGCCCAGCCGGAAGGATCTGTACTCCGCGATCCGATCCCGGATCATGGCGGGGAGGCTTTCCTTGACCGCGTCGATGTCGTCCTTCATGCTGTCCGTGGTGTCCAGGCAGAGCACGAGGTCCACGGTCCGGCCCTTGGCCTTGTCCAGGATGCGGCCCAGTTTGTCGTTTATATCCTCGAGGCCCGTGGAATAGAACGCGTCTCCCCGGCCTCCCTCGGCTATGGCCTCGAAGGCGCTGACGGTCTCCTTCATGTAGATGCTCTTGTCCGGCTCCGCCGGGGGAGCGGGAGGGGGCGGCGGCCTCGGGAAGGGCTTCTGGGTGACCCGGATCTCGTAGGGGTTGTCCCGGAAGCCTCCGGTATAGTCCGCGTAGGGCTTGGGAAAGGCGCGGATGTTCACGAAGGTTCCGTCCGAGAGGAAAACCTCCCCCTGCCGGGACCAGGGGTATCCGTACTCGACCACCCAGGGAAGGAAGAGGTGGTAGGCGGATCCGAACTCCGGATCCGGTTCGGGGGTGGAATCGATCAGAGACCAGATCCCCCGGGCGGGGTCCAGGAATTTCCCGTCCAGGAGGCGCTTTTCGTCCCCGTTGACCGGATTCTTCTCTTTGGCGCGGTAGGCGTAGTTGTCGGCCCTGCCCGCTGGGTCCTTGGTGGTTTCGGTCAGGAGGACGCTCCCCAGGCCGGGCTTGGCGCGGACGTAGAGATGGTAACCCCCGTCGGCCCTCTGCTCGATGCGGAGGTCCTCGGTACCCAGGACGAGGGCCGAGGGGCTCGTCCCGTCCGGCGCCTGGGCCCCCGCCGAAAGGGCGAGCGCCGCCAGGAGGGTCCACAGAACTTCACGGGTCTTCACCCTTCCTGTATCGGCGCGGATCTACTTTGAAGAAAGAAAAGAGACAGCCGGAAATGGAGCGACAGGATGACTGGATTTTGAAGGATCCACGAGATTATTTTTTATATGTTTTATAGACATAGAATTCCACGGACTGTCCATGGCTTGCATTCTCATCCTGTCCATCCGTATTCAATCCTGTTTATCCTGTCCCCTTCCTACTCTGAATCTGTCCTATCTAGTCCATCGATCAGCCCGAAGCGGATCTTCTGGGCCAGGATCCGCGCCGCGGCGTCCCGCACCCGGGCTTCCGGAAGCTCCCCGCTCCGGACCGCGTCGAGGAGGGCCCGATAGGCCTCCCGGGCGATCCGGC
>JBGSPT010000178.1:0-7413 GCA_041738475.1 Treponematales bacterium | reverse complement strand
GATCTCCAGGGTCCAGGCGCCGCGCCGGGTCTCCAGGACCCGGGCGGGTTCCAGGCCTTCGGCTTCCGAAGTCCGGGCGGCCTCTGCGAAGCGGTCGTTCCAGCCGTAGGCGATCAATATCTTTTCGCGTTCAGGATGCATGATGGGTTCGTTCCCTCTCGATTCGGACGCCTCCCGGGCCTTCGGCACGGAGACGTCCCTGCGGCGCGTCCCATCTGAACCGGGGCGCGCGATGCCACTCGGCCACGGCGCGTGCCGGGTCGAGCCTGGATCGATGCGGTTGTTCGGATCGCGAGGGGGCGGCGGGTTGAAAGCGGGCGGGTTCGGAGTTCAGGCGTTACGAAGGCGCCTCAGCGTCCGAACGCTTTGGCGTCGGAACGCCGGTCGAAAGCTATCCGCGGTTCCCCCGGAGCACGGCCTCGGCGGCGAGTACAAGGGCCTTTTCCACAGAAACCTCCGGCGGAACAGGATTGGGGACGCCAGGCGTCCCGGCGGGCGGGGCTTGGGCCGCGCGCCGGGAGGGAGTATAGCGGGGCGGCGGGGATGTGTAAAGGGCGGAAGCGGACAGTGGACAGTGGACGGAAAGAACAAAATACTGTCCACCGTCCACCGTTCACGGTTCACCGAATAGCCACGTCGACAGGTACCGCTCCCCCGAGGACGGGAAGATGACGACGATAGTCTTGCCCGCGTTCTCGGGCCGGCGGGCGACCTGGAGGGCGGCCCAGAGGGCTGCGCCTGAGGAGATGCCCACCAGGATGCCTTCTTCCCGGGCGATGCGTCGGGCTTCCGCCCCCGCCTCCTCGGCCCGTACCCGGACGACTTCGTCCACTACGGCGGAATCGTAGTTCCCGGGAACGAACCCCGCGCCGATCCCCTGGAGCTTGTGGGGCCCCGGGGCGCCGCCGGAGAGAACCGGGGAATCCTCGGGCTCCACGGCCACGGCCCTCAGGGAGGGCTTCCGTTCCTTGAGAGCCGAGGCGACGCCGGTGATGGTGCCGCCCGTACCGACCCCCGACACCAGGATATCCACGGTCCCGTCCGTGTCCAGCCAGATCTCCTCGGCGGTGGTCTTCCGGTGGATCTCCGGATTGGCGGGGTTATCGAACTGCATGGGCAGGAAGGCTCCGGGGGTTCCCTCGGTGATCTCCCGGGCCTTGGCGATGGCGCCCTTCATGCCCTTGGCTCCCTCGGTCAGGACGAGCTCGGCTCCGTAGGCCGCCAGGAGCTTGCGGCGCTCGAGGCTCATGGTCTCGGGCATGGTCAGGATGATGCGGTATCCCTTGGCTGCGGCCACGGCGGCCAGGGCGATGCCGGTGTTGCCCGAGGTGGGTTCGACGATGACGGAGCCCTTCTTCAGTGCTCCGCTTTTCTCGGCGGCCTCGATCATTGCCAGGCCGATCCGGTCCTTGACGCTGGAAAAGGGATTGAAGAATTCGAGCTTGGCCAGGATACGGACGCCTTCCGCCGCCCCGTCCGCGCGCACTCGCACTAGGGGGGTGTTCCCCACGAGGTCGAGAATGCTGTCAGCATAGCGCATAGGCTCCTCCGTCCGGGGCGGGGCCCCGGAGCCTATAAGATACGGAGGAATCCGGGACCGGACAAATCCCGGCGCCGGGCCATTCTCGCACCGATCAATACGGCTGCGCCGGGCCTCCGCAGTCGGCCCGGCGGCGGCGAAGCCCTAAGGGCTTCGTCGATTCTGCCGGGCCATTCTCGCGCCGTCAGTACGGCGCGAGAATGGCTTTCACCCGCTCCGGGCCGATCCCCAGGAGGAAGCCCGCCAGGCGGGGGCCCCGCTCCTTGCCCAGGAGGGCTCGGTAGGCGAGCTTGAAGAAGTCTTTGGGTTCCAGGCCGTTCTCCTGGGCGATCGCGTAGATCCGCTCCGCCAGGGCGGCCTCGGAAAGGCCTCCGGAACAGACCGCGTCCCGGAGGGCCGCCAGGGCGGCCTTCTCGTTCGGCTTGGTCTCGATCGCCGAGCCGTCGGAGCGCAGGCGGAACCGGAAGTCCTCGGGGGAGAACTTGGTGATCCAGTTCCAGGCGCACTGGGCCCGAACCCTCAGCTTGGGTTTCTGGGCTTCCGCGAGGCCGGGCAGCTTGGACAGGGTTTTCTCGATCTCTCCGTCGTCGATCTGCAGGAGGTTGCAGAGATGGCGGAACCCGCCCACCACCTGGTAGGGCATGACGGGCTCGGGCTGGCCGGGCTGGGAGAGTTCGTAGATCCGCTTCTCCCGCTCCGTCTCGTCGGGGTCGGTCAGGGCTTCCGCCCCGTAGTAGACCCGCTCGGTCTTGTCGTAGTCTTCGTAGATCTTGATGACGTCCAGGTCGAAGGAGATGGCGAACTCCGTGTTCGGCCGGGTGCCCGCGAAGAGGTAGCGGGTCACCTCGGGGGTGTAGACCTCCAGGACGTCGTAGAGGTCGATCACCTCCCCGGAGGAGGAGGATATCTTGCCGCCCCGGCCCTTGATGGAGATGAAGTCGTACTGGAAGGAGACCGGGGCCTCCGCGTCGTACACCACCTGGATGATCCGCCGGGCGGTATCGAAGGACCCTCCCTGGGAGTGGTGGTCCTTGCCCGCGGGCTCGAAGTCCACGCCCTCCTTGGCCCAGCGCATGGGCCAGTCGATGCGCCAGAAGAGCTTGGCTCCCTTGGCGCTGCGAAGGTCGATGGTCTCGGCGTGGCCGCAGTCGGCGCAGGTGTAGGAAACCTTCCACTCCCCGTCCCAGGACTCGAGGGTGGTGGCGTCCCGGTTGCAGGAGTCGCAGAACACGGACACGGGCCACCAGTCCCCGGAGAGGTCCTCGGCCCGGAACTCGTCCAAGGTCGCCTTGATCTCGGCGCGCCGCTCCAGGGCCCGGCGCATCCCTTCGGCGTACATGGAGGAGCGGTAGCGCTCGGCCTGATAGAGGAATTCGGGGAAGATGCCCACCGTCGGCAGGATCTTTTCCACGTTCACCTCGTGGTGCCGGGCGTAGCTCGTTTCCCGCTCGTAGGGATCCGGCACGAGGTTGATGGGGAATCGGAGGTGCTTGGTCAGCACGTCCTGGTTGGGCATGTTCTTGGGCACCTTGCGGAAGACGTCGTAGTCGTCCCAGCTGTAGATGAAGCGGACCTTCTTGCCCAGGCGGCGGAGGGCCCGGACCACGAGTTCCGTGGAGATGATCTCCCGGAAATTGCCGATGTGCACCGTGCCCGAGGGGGTGATGCCGCTCGCGCAGGTGTAGGTTTCCTTGTCGCCCTTCTCCCGGATGATCTTCCGGGCGTAGGCGTCCGCCCAGTGGGCCGTCTTGGTCGGTTCCATGGCCGGAGTATACAGAACGGGACCGGGTCCTACAATAGGAGCTCCCCGTCCCGCTCGATCACGACCTGGCGGCCCCCTGGGAGAAAGGCAGTGACGGTGGGCTCCGTCACCAGTCCGTCGAAGTGGACCAGGGCAGGGGCGTCCTCGTCGTAGTTGGATCCGATGGCGAAGTGGCAGGTTCGCAGGACTTTTTCGTCTTCCAGCATGTTGCCCGAGATCCGGGCGTTCGGGTTGAGGCCGATGCCCAGCTCGCCGAGGTTCCGGGCGTTCCGGGCGTACTGCTCCCCCTTTTCCGGGGAGATCCGTCCCTCCGCGGCCATGCGCCGGGCGCTCTGCGCTCCGTCCTCCAGGGACCTGCGGACCTCCTCGGCTTCGGAATCCCCCTCCACTTCGGCCACGAAGCCGCCCTTCACCACGGCTCGGACGGGCCGGTCCAGGACCAGGTCCCCGGACACGCAGGAGATGGACCCGTCGAAGACGATCACGCCGTCCGCGGTGCCCAGCTCCGGGGAGAGGAAGACCTCCCCGGCGGGCAGGTTGCCCCCCTGGCCCGGCAGGGAGAAGTCCCCGTCGTCGGAGAAGGCGGACCGGCCCCGGGCTCCGAGGGTGATGTCCGTGCCCTTGGGATTGGTGACCCGGATCCGCTCCGCCTTGTCCAGGATCTCCTTGATGCGGCGGCAGCGGCCCCGGAGTTCCGCATAGTCAATGGGAACGGAGCGAAGGAAGGAGTCCCGGGTGATCCGGGGCGACCAGAAGGCCCGGAGGGTCTTGGCCCCGTAGAGCTGGTAATGGAAGACATGGTCGTAGGAGATGTCGTCCCATTCGTAGGGGGTTTCCAGGCCGCTCCGGTCCTTGCCCATCTTCTGGGCGCTGATGGACATGACCACGTCCGGGTGGGACTCGAAGGCCGCGATCAGGGCTTCCTCCGCGTAATCCAGCTGGGCCTTGACCGGCTGGACCAGGAGGCTCGGCCGGCCCCCGGCGGAAAGGGACGCGTCGAAGAGAGCCCGGGAGATTTCGATGGAGTCCCGGCAGGGGTTGGCCACGATCAGGACCTTCTCCCCGGGCTGGACCTTCAGGGCCTCGGTCACCGCGGTGCGGGCGGCGGCGGCGAGCTCCGGATCGGGCCCGAAGGCCGACTCGAAGGTGGAGGGGGTCAAGGATGGGCTTGCCATGACCCCATGTAATCCCGGCCCCGGAGGCGCTGTCAAGCACGGGGTAAAGAAACGGTTACCGGAGAATTTGGACAGGATGAACAGGATAAGAAATGGATGGACAGGATAAATGAAAAAGTATGGAAGCGCGCTTTCACTCTCATGATTCTTCCTAATTCCTCTCCATCCTGTTCATCCTGTCTCGTATTGATCCGTCAAAGGCGCTGCGTATGGAGTACCCGGGGACGGGGTGGAAACTCGGGCCCGTTTCGTGGATACTGTCCCCATCCATGCGCATAGCCATAGACACTCACACCCATTCCGTCGCCTCCGGGCACGCCTATTCCACGGTGGACGAGCTGGCCCGGGGAGTCCGGAGCCGCGGACTCGAGGGTTTCGTCCTGACCGACCACGGCCCCGGGATGCCCGGAGGAGCCCATCCCTACCACTTCGGAAACCTACGGATACTGCCCACGGTCATCGAGGGAGTCCGGTTCTATCGGGGTGTCGAGGCCAACATCCTGGACCTCCAAGGGCGGATCGACCTGGAGCCCTACTGGGCCGGACGTCTGGACTTCGTCCTGGCGGGCCTCCACGAAGCCTGCTTCCCGCCCCGGGACCGGGCGGCCAACACCGAGGCCCTCCTTGCGGGCCTGGAGAATCCGTGGGTGGACGCGATCTCCCACCCCGGCAATCCGGCGTTCCCGATCGACATCCCCGCGGTGGTGGAACGGGCCGCGGCCCTGGGGAAGGCCTTGGAAGTCAACGACTCCTCCTTCCGGGTCCGGAAGGGCTCCTCGGACAACTGTCTGGTCCTGGCCCGGGCCTGTGCCGAGGCGGGCTGCCCGGTGGTCTGCGGGAGCGACGCCCACTACTGGGCCGACGCGGGCCGGCTGGACACCGCGATCGAAACCCTCCTCGCCGCGGGGGTATCCGAGGAACAGGTCGTCAACGCCCGGACGGACCGCTTCGAGGCCTTCGTAGCCCGCCGTCGGGCGGAGAAGGGTTTTTCATAGGCTTCGTTACTCGAGGTTGACGGCCCTCCGGCGGGATAGTAGATTCGGCGGGACCGGCGCGTTCTAGGAGGCGGCCTGGCTTGCGGACGCGGTGTTCCGCCGCTCGGGCCTCAAGACCCTGCTTACGGGGGTGCGGAAAGTTTCCCGGGGCAAGCCCCTGATCGACTAGGTCGCCCGGGCCCGTCCGGACCTGTCCAGGCGACGGAAGATCGGCACCCTGGGCGAGGCGTTCAGGTCCAGCCCGTCCCGGTCCCCCCGCTCCAGGTACTTGAACCCGATCCCCGCCACCATGGCCCCGTTATCCCCGCAGAGCTCCAGGGGAGGGAAGAGGGCCCGCAGGCCTCTCCTATCGGCCAGCCGGGCGCGGAGATAGGTGTTCGCAGCCACACCGCCCCCAGCGACCACCGTGGAGAGCCCCGTGTCCTCCACGGCCCGCTCCAGTCGCGACAGGAGCAGGTCCACCGCGGCCTTTTCGAAGGCCGCGGCTATGTTTTCCGGAGTCTTGGGGAAGGCGGGATTCCAGAACTGGTCCAGCTGGCGGATGGCCGCGGTCTTCAGGCCCGAGTAGGAGACGTCGTAGCGGTGCTCTCCCTTGTAGAGGTTGGGGGAGGGGAAGCGGCAGGCCTCCGGGTCCCCCTTCCGGGCCAGGCGGTCGATGGCCAGGCCCCCGGGGTATCCGAAGCCGTAGTGCTTGGCGGTCTTGTCGAAGGCCTCCCCCACGGCGTCGTCGATGGTGGTGCCCAGTATACCGATGTCGTCGAACCCGTCCACCCGGCAGATCAGGGTGTGCCCGCCGGAGACCAGGAGGCCCAGGAAGGGGTAGTCCACATCCTCGGAAAGGAGGGGGGCATAGAGGTGGGCCAGGATGTGGTTCACCCCCACGAAGGGCTTGCCCAGGGCCCAGGCCCAGGCCTTTGCAAAGGAGAGGCCCACCAGGAGGGAGCCCACCAGCCCGGGCCTGGCGGTCACGGCGACCCCGTCGATGTCCGCCGCGGAGACTCCCGCTTCCGCCAGGGCCTCCTGGACCACCCGGGATATCCACTCGGCGTGCTTTCGGGAGGCGATCTCGGGGACCACCCCCTGGTACTCGGCGTGGAAGGGGATCTGGGTGGCGACTACGTTGGAGAGGATGCGGCGGCCGTCCTCCACCACCGAGGCGGAGGACTCGTCGCAGGAGGTCTCAATCCCCAGAATCCTCATCCGAATCCTCGAGCATGATGCGGGAAATCGTCGACAGGGAGAACCCCTGTTCGATCAGCCCGGGATAGAGGTCTATCAGGGTCTGGGCCAGCTCGGCGGACCAGACGTGGCCGATCATCACGGAAAGGCCCTTCTTTTCCGCACGCTTGATGCCTTCGTCGAGCTGTTTGAGCATGGCCGCTCGTTCGGGGTAATTATCCAGGAACACATCCCTCTCCCAGGTCTTCAGGTTCAATCGCGAGGCGACGGAGTGTAGCACGGAATCGGAAACGGTTAAAGAGTCCAGATAGTAGAGCCCGGCGGCCCGGGCGGCCTCCAGGACCGCCTCCATGAGGTCCGGGTCCCGGGTGACCGCGGAGCCCATGTGGTTGTTCATGCCCACGGCCCCGGGAACTGTGGCCAGGTTCTCCGCGATGACGGCGGCTATCTCCAGGTCGTCCATGCCCAGGCGGACGGCCCCCGGGCCGGGATCCTCGCCTCCCAGGGCTTCCATGGGCTGGTGGAGGAGTACTTCCTTGCCGGCCGCCCGGATCCTCCGGGCCGCCTCCTCCGAGTAGGGCAGGCGGGGCAGGACGGCTATGGAGAGGGGGCCCGGGAAGGCCAGGAAGGGTTCCAGGTCCCGGAGGTTGTGCCCCGCGTCGTCGATCACCAGGACGAGCTTGCCCTTCGGGGGCTTCGGCCGCTCCGGTACGCCCCCGGGGCTCCGGCCGGCGGCGGTCCGGGCTATCGTCTCTCCGGCAG
>JBGSPT010000134.1:0-3023 GCA_041738475.1 Treponematales bacterium | reverse complement strand
TTGGCCCACGGCCCTCCTGCCCGCGGATCTCGCGGCCCGCGGGGGCGGCTGGCCGGACCGGATCCTCTTGACCGCGGAACCCGGGGAAGCGGGGACTGGACCGGACGGACTTGTCCTCTGGAGCCCTTGGGATGAGGCGGGAGGCTTCAGCTACGTCCACGACGGGGCGGAGGAACAGATCGACCATGTCCTCCTCTCCCCGGGGCTCCTGGACGGACGGGGCCTTTCCTTCTCGTCCTTTTCCGTCGAGACGGACCGGGATCTTCTTTCGGACGACGGGACGCCTCGGGCCTGGGATACGAGGAATCGGGAGGGGTATTCGGACCACCTGCCCCTGCGCCTGGTGCTGGGGCGGCGCTGAGCGTCGCAGCCCGATCGCCCGGGGGACGTCCGCGCATCCCGGGGTCGGAGTCCGCGCGGGCTGACGGCCGCGTATGGCCAAGCCCGGGCCGGCCGGGGTACAATCCCCGGGATATGTCCGATTCCAAGCCCCTGATCGTGCAGAGTGACCTGAGCCTGCTTCTGGACGCCCACGATCCGGGCTTCGAAGAGGCCCGGGAGGACCTGGGCCCCTTCGCCCAACTGGAGAAGAGTCCCGAGCACTTCCACTCCTACCGCATAACCCCCCTGTCCCTCTGGAACGCGGCGGCCGCGGGCTTTACCGCCGAGGACGCCGCCGAGGTCCTGACCCGCTGGGCCCGGTACGAGGTGCCCCAGAGCGTGCTTTACACGATCCGGGAGACCGCCTCCCGCTTCGGTAAGCTCCTTCTCCGGGAAGGGGACGCGGAGGGGGAACTTCTTTTGACCTGCGAGGACCGGCGGGTGACGGCGGAAATCTCCTCCTCCCGGCGCCTGGCCAAGTGGATCGTCCCTGTGCCCGGGGGCTTCCGGGTACGGCTTATGGACCGGGGAACGGTCAAGAGGGAACTCACCGCCCTGGGCTGGCCCGTGAAGGACCTGGCGCCCCTTACGGAGGGGGATCCCCTGGCCTTCGCCCTTCGGGAGACCACGGCTTCCGGGCGGCCCTTCTCCCTGAGGCCCTACCAGACCGATGCGGTCAAGGCCTTCCTGGGAGACCGGGGGCCGGGCACGGGGTACGGGGTCGTGGTCCTGCCCTGCGGGGCGGGCAAGACCGTGGCGGCCATGGCCGCGGCGGCGGAGATAGGCCGCAAGACCCTGGTGGTGACGACCAACGTGGCCGCGGTCCACCAGTGGATGGACGAACTGGCGGACAAAACGGACCTGGCCCCCGGGGACGTCGGGGAGTACACGGGGGCCCGCAAGGAGGTCCGGCCGGTCACCGTCGCCACCTACCAGGTCCTGGTCTGGAGGCCCGACAAGGACTCGGACTACCCCCACTTCGACCTCTTTCGGCGCGAGAAGTGGGGGCTGGTGATCTACGACGAGGTCCACCTCCTGCCCGCCCCGGTCTTCCGGGTGGTGGCGGAGATCCAGGCGGTCCGACGTCTGGGGCTCACGGCCACCCTGGTCCGGGAGGACGGCCGGGAGGAGGACGTCTTCAGCCTGATCGGCCCCAAGAAGTACGATGTCCCCTGGAAGGACCTGGAGCGGAAGGGCTTCATAGCCGAGGCCTTCTGCCGTGAGATCCGGGTGGCCCTGCCGGAGGACGAGGCGGTTCGGTATGCCGTGGCGGAGACCCGGGGCAAGCACCGGATAGCCGCGGAAAATCCCCGGAAGATCGAGATCGTCCGGGAGCTGGCGGCCAACCACCCGGAGGACTCCATCCTGGTGATCGGCCAGTACCTGGACCAGCTGGGCTTGATCGCCAAGGATCTCGGGGCCCCCCTAATAACCGGGGCGGTGCCCAACGCGGAGCGGGAACGGATCTACGGGGACTTCAAGGCCGGCCGGGTCCGGGTCATCGTGGTGTCCAAGGTGGCCAACTTCGCCATCGATCTGCCCGACGCCTCCGTGGCCGTGCAGGTCTCCGGGGCCTTCGGGTCCCGGCAGGAGGAGGCCCAGAGGCTGGGGCGCATCCTCAGGCCCAAGGATCGCAACTCGTGGTTCTACTCCCTGGTGTCCCGGTTCACCGGAGAGGAGGACTTCGCGGCCAACCGGCACCGCTTCCTGGCGGAGCAGGGCTACCGATACACCATCGAGTCCTGGGACGGGGACCCGTGGAGCTGAAGACCCTTCCCGCCCAGGCCTGGAGGGACGCCATGGTGGCGGAGGACACGGAAGCTTTCCTGTCCGCGGTGCGGAATTACCTCGGTCCCGTGCCCACTCCCTACAACAAGCACGCCCTGGTCGCCCGACTCGAGGCCTTCCTCAAGAAACCTGAGACCCTGGAAGCCCAGGCCGCCCTCTTGGATTCCCTGGACACCCTCATCCTGGGGGCCCTGGCCGCCGCCGGGCCCTGCCCGGAGGCCTTCCTCCGGGAACTGCTCGCGGACGAGAGGGGTCCCTGGGAGATATCCCTGCGCCTTTCGAACCTGCGGGACCGGCTTGTGCTATTCCGGGCGTCGGGACCCTCCGGACCCGTCCTGGCCGTGACTCCCGCCCTGGCGCCCCGCCTTGCCCGGGAGGCCGACCTGCGGGGGCTCCTGGGCTGCTCTCCCTTCGACGGCCCGCCTCCTTTCCCCGGGGTGGATGCGGACACGGTCTGTGCCGCCGCCTCGATCCTATTCCACGAGGACGAGCCCCTGCGGAGGGACGGCCGCCCGGTCAAGCGGGTCCGGGGTAAGCTCCTGGCCCTCCTGCCGGAGCTGGACGGAACTCAGGAGCCGGACGGCGCCGACGAGGTCCTGGATGCCCTGATCGCGGGATTCCGGGGAGCCGGGCTCCTGGCCGGCCGAGAGGGAGCGGCGGAGGGACCGGACATGGACCGCCTGGGAGGCGCGGCGGAAGCCTGGGGGGAGCGGCTTCCGTTCTTCCTGGCCGCGGCGTCCATGGACCTGTCCTTTCGCCCCGACCCGGACGCGGGACTCCCGACCGCGCGTTCGTTCCTTCCGGAAAAAGCCCGGCTCCTCGAGTCCATCGCGGCCGCCGTTCCCCCCGGGACC
>JBGSPT010000107.1:0-4452 GCA_041738475.1 Treponematales bacterium | reverse complement strand
AAGGTGGGCGGGGTCTGCGGCCCCGGCTCCCAGGCATGCCGGGAGGCGGCCTTCCTGGTCTCCGAGGGCTTCCACGCGGGGCTCCTGAGCTTGGCGGGCCACGGGGAGGATTCCATCGAGGAGCTGTTGACCCACGTCCGGAAAGTCGCCGAGGTGATCCCGGTAATCGGGTTCTATCTTCAGCCCGCGGTGGGCGGGCGGGTCCTGCCCTACGAGTTCTGGAGGGGACTCTGCGAAATCGAGAACGTAATCGCCGTCAAGATGGCCCCCTTCAACCGCTACCGGACCTTCGACGTGGTCCGCGCCGTGGCGGAGTCCGGCCGGGCCTCCGAGATCGCCCTGTACACGGGAAACGACGACAACATCGTGGTGGACCTGCTCACGGAGTACGCGGTCCGTACCGCCGGAGAGACGCGGCACCTCCGCATCGCCGGGGGCCTCCTGGGCCACTGGAGCGTCTGGACCCGCAGGGCCGTGGAGCTGCTGCGGACGGCCCGGGACCTGTCGGACTCGGGGGCACCGATACCCCAGTCCCTGCTGACCCTGTCCCAGGAGGTGACGGACGCCAACGCCGCGGTCTTCGACGCGGCCAACGGTTTCGCTGGCTGCATCCCCGGCATCCACGAAGTGCTCCGGCGCCAGGGCCTGCTCGCGGGAACCTGGTGCCTGAACCCGGAGGAAGTCCTGTCCCCCGGCCAGGCCGAGGAGATCGACCGCGTATGCCGGTCCTATCCGCACCTAACGGACGACGAGTTCGTGGCCTCCCACCTGGCGGAGTGGCTGGCGGACTGAAGGGAAGAAAATTATCAGGAAGCAACCACGGAGTGGACAGGATGAACAGGATCAAAAAGGATAGACAGGATTTAGATTTGGAGAAATAGCAATCTCCTGATTCATCCTGTTCATCCTCTTCCTGATCTTGTCCATCCTGTCTCTCTTCTCCTAATTCCTCCGTGTGCCTCGTGGCCGCCGCGGTGAGTCCGGAGATTCAGGCCGCCGTTTTCTTCCGGAATATCCCCGCCATCAGGCTCCGGAACCACTTGGCCCTGCCCAGGACTATGAACATGGTGAGCAGGAAGAGGACCAGGCAGATGGGACGGGTGAAGAAGGGGGCTATGCTCCCGTCCGAGAGGATCAGGGCCCGCCGGAGATTCTTATCCAGGATGTCCCCCAGGATGATGCCCAGGACCAGAGGGGCCATGGGATAGTCCATCTCCCGGAGGGTATAACCCAGGATGCCGAACACCATCATCACGCCCACGTCGAAAAGCCGGGCCTGGAGGGCGAAGGAGCCCACCACGCAGAGGATGAAGATGACCGGCATGAGCTTCTGCCGGGGTACCTGGAGCACCTTCACCAGGGGACGGACCATAGCGAGTCCCAGGATGAACATCATGAAGGTGGCCAGGAGGACCATGGCCACAACCTCGTAGATGAAGGTCGGGAACTCGATCATGATGAGGGGGCCCGGGCGCACGCCGTGGATCAACATGGCCCCCAGGAGTACCGCCGCGGGGGCGGAGCCCGGGATGGCAAGAGTCAGGACCGGAATTATGGCGCCTGGGACGCAGGCGTTGTTCCCCGTCTCCGAGGCCAGAAGTCCCTCCACGGATCCCTTGCCGAACTGCTCCCGGTCCGCCGGCTTGGCGCTCCTCTTCGCGGTATCGTAGGACACCCAGGCGGCGATGTCCTCCCCCACCCCGGGGATGGCGCCGATGAAGGTTCCGATCAGGCCGGAGCGGATGATGGTTTTCCAGTACCGGAACACCTCCGAAAGTCTCGGGATCACCCGGTCGATCTTGGTCTTCACGACTTCGTACCGCTCCACCCGCATGACCGAGATGATCTCCGCGAAACCGAAGGCACCGACCATGGCGGGGATCAGGGAGATCCCGCCGGAAAGGTCCGTGTTGCCGAAGGAGAAGCGCACGTAGGCGTGGATGCCTTCCATGCCGATCATGGCCACGAAAAGCCCCAGGAAGCCCGCGATCCAGCCTTTCAAAGGATCCTTGGGCGCCGTGAGGTTCCCGCAGATGATGATGCCGAAGATGGAGAACCACACGAACTCGAAGGACTGGAAGCTCAGGGCCACGTTTCCGATGAGGGGCGTGAAGACCACCATCGCCAGCATGCCGATGATGGACCCCAAGAAGGAACCCGTGGTCGCGATTCCGATGGCCTTCCCGGCCCGGCCCTGGATGGCCAGGGGGTAGCCGTCCACGGTGGTGGCGGCGTTCGCGGGGGTACCGGGAATGTTCAGGAGGATGGCGCTGCGGCTCCCCCCGTAGATGGCCCCGATGTACATGCAGATGAGGATAAGGATGGCGTTGTTGGGCGCCATGTGGAAGGTCAGGGTCGTGAGGAGTGCGACCCCCATGGTGGCCGTGAGCCCGGGGAGCATCCCGATGATGATGCCGAGCTGGGTCGCCCAGAGGGCGTCGAACAGCGCCCTCAGCGTGAAGGTCGTGACGATCGCCTGACCGAAAAGCTGCAATCCTTGGAACATCCCGGACTCCTTAGGGCAGGTTGACGAGGAAGAGGTACTGGAACACGAAGAAGACCGAGGCGGCGGTGCAAGCCGCCAGTATCGCCGCGAAGAGCGGGATCTTCCACTGTCCCGAGGCCGGGGCCTTGCGATCGAACTCGAAGGCCGTCACGAACACGAAGACGAACAGGAAGGTCAGGAGGGGGAACCATACCCTGCCGAGCAGGAGGGCGTACAGCAGGCACAGGCCCACGGTGAGGGCGATCCTTCCCCAGGACGCCCGGTCGACCTCCTTCGGCTTCCCCCGGTCCTCCGCGAAGAGCCTCGAGGCGCCCCGGCGCAGGGACCGGATCAGCATGGCCAGTCCGAGAAGGAAGAGCACGACGCCGATGAAGCCCGGTACGATCCCGGGGGCCGCCAGGGGGTTCCGGTTCTGTTCGGCCATGGTCGGCATGGATAGGGAGATGAGGAATACGGCCGCCGCGAAAACGATCAGCAAAATCGAGGTGACGAGGTCGGCCTTCGTCATGGTCCGTTCGGTCATGGGGGACTCCAGGGTTCAGGTTCGGATGCGGGAGGATACCCGTGCACGGGAAGCGCCCGCCGGCGCGGAGCCGGCGGGCGCAGTTTCAGGAGGGACGAATTCCGTCCGGGGTCACGGCTTGGGGATGCCCACCGTGTCCGGGGAAACCTTGGCCTTGCCGGCGTCCCAGTAGAGCCAGGCGACGGGCTGGTAGTAGCTGAAGGCCCGATCCTGGGCTTCCTTGCCGTAGGAGGGGGCGAACATGGCGCCCCGGCCCTTGGCGTACTCCTGGACCTTGGCGGACTTCATGATCACGTCCTGCCAGGCCTTTTCCACCGTGGCGATCACCTCAGCGGGGACTCCCTTGGGAATGAAGATCCCGAAGTAGTTCGGGCCGGTCTTGAAATCCTTGATCCACTTGGTGATGGCCGGAATCTCCCCGTAGCCTTCCAGCATGAGGGGTTTGTCCGAGAGTACCGCCAGGGGACGGATCTTCTTGCCCCGGATCATGTCGGCCTGCTCCACCGCCAACTGGGTGGTGACCTGGGCCTCGCCGGATACGGTGGCGATGACCGCGGGGTTTCCGCCGTCGTAGGTGACGTGCTTGTACTCGATCTTGGTGTACTTGCGGATCAGCTCGATGCCGATGTGTCCCGCGGAACTCTGGCCCGCCGTGGCGACGGTAACCTGGCCGGGCTTACGCTTGAAGGCGTTCTGGAGATCCTTGAAGTCCTTGTACGGGGTGGCGGCGTTGACGCCCACCACGGAGACGTTGGCCACCGAAAGGAAGATGTGCCAATCGTTCCGGATGTCCGTGTCCAGCATGCCCTGGACCTTGTAGGTGGCCAGGTCCGCGGCGGCGCCGGCGGTCCAGGTGTAGCCGTCGCGCTCCGCGTCCAGGGCGTTCTTGGTGCCCACGGATCCCGAGGCTCCGGGCTGGTTCACGATGACGATCTTCTGGCCCAGGGCGGCCTCGAGCTCCGCGGCGCAGACCCGGGTGACCTGGTCCGTGGATCCTCCGGCTCCCCAGGGAACGATGATGGTGATCGGCTTGACGGGCTTCCAGGTGGCCTGGGCCGATACGGCGCCGACAGCCAGGATCAGGACGAGGGCGATCGAGAGAACGCGAATACCGTGTTTCATGTCGTGAGCCTCCTTACGGAAACGTTCGCTTTCCGAAAGTATGGAATACCTTGGCGGCGACGTCAAGAAAACAATTGATCGATCCTGTAATTTTTCCGGCTTGACATCGATCGGGCGGGGCTCGCATCTTTTATGCATGTCATTACCTTCGTCTTCCGATCCGGGTTCCGCTCCGGGGGAACGCGCCCCCGTGGCCCTGGTCACCGGATCCAGCCGCGGATTGGGGCGCGGCATAGCCCTGGAACTCGCGGCGGCCGGGTTTTCCGTGGCGGTCCACTACGCGGGCAACGAGGCGGCCGCC
>JBGSPT010000054.1:0-13801 GCA_041738475.1 Treponematales bacterium | reverse complement strand
TGGGGCAGGTTTTCGGTCCGGAGCGCCGGGATCTCCGGGCGCTCCGCCAGGGCCAGGACGCCCCGATGGAAGGGAAAGCCGGCCAGCTCCTCGATCTCGGACCGGGGCAGTACCTGGACCTCGAACCGGCCTTCCGAGCGTCCCTCCCATTCCCCCCGGGCGGAGGGCACGCAGACCAGGGCCCGGATCCGGAGGCCCGCCTCCAGGGCCTTTTCCGCGACGATCCGGCCTTCGGCCACGACGAGCCCCCGGCTCCGGTAGTCCGCGTCGCGCAGACCCCGGAAGACCTCCAAATCCATAGGTTCCTCCGCGGTACCGGGATACGGGGTCCCGGAAATTTCTCTTTGCAATACCCCGCGGCAAGTATATAGTAATACCGATTAAACAAACGACTCCCGGACGAAAGAGCGATGAATAGCCGAAGCCAGACCAATCCGTTGATCCTCCGCCTGATTGAATCCGGCAAGCTGGAGTACCTGCTCAAGGGTGCGGGGGTGTTCCTAAAGGACTACTCCACAGGGCAGGGTTTCTGCAACACCTTCTGGAAGGAGTGCGGTTATCAAGAAACGGAGATGACCCGGGACCGATGGCTCGAGCTCCTCCATCCCGAGGACCGGGACAGGGTCGTGGAGGCGGTGGGGCGGCTGCACGAGGGGAGGGGGGATTTCTTCCACGAGGAATACCGCTTCCGGGACTCCCGCGGCCGGTACCGCTGGGTCCGTTCCCGCGCCATCGTCCTGGAACGGACTCCGGAGGGGGTACCCTCCCTCTATCTGGGGTTCGATACGGAGATCTCGGACCTCATGCAGAAGCTGGAGTCCGAGCGGACCGAACGGGAGGAGATGGAGCGGCGCTACCTGGAGGCGGAGGCCCTCCGGCAGGCCAGCACGGTGGTCACCGCCGGGGTCGACCCCAAGGAATCCATCGGCAGGATCCTGGCCCAGAGCGCGGGGATCGTGTCCTCCGACGCCGCGTTCATCTGGGCGGTCACGGAAAACGGGCTGGATTGCGTGGGAGCCCGGGGGGCCGACTGCCTGCCCTCGGTGCCCCTCGAGAGGATACCCCGCACCTTTTCCTGGGTGCTCAAGGAAAAGCGGCCGCGCCGAAATTTCGGCCGGCCCATCTCCCGGGGGAACGAGATATACCGGGATTCCCTGTACATGCCCGTCGTATCCCGGGGCAGGGTCCTGGGCATCCTGGAATTCCTGGGAAAGGAACCCCGGGCCCTGGGGCACCGGGCGGAAGGACCGGCCTCGGTCTTCGCGGATTCCGTCGCGGTGGCCCTGGAAAACGCCCTGGAGTTCCGGGAACTCGACCGGGAGGCCAGCCTGGACTGGCTCACGAGTCTGCCAACCCGACGGAGGTTCGATTTCCGCGCCCGGGCCTATCTGGACGGCCCCGTCGAGGATCCCTGCTTCTGCGTCCTGATGATCGACCTGGACAGGTTCAAGGCGGTCAACGACACCTTCGGACACAAGGCCGGGGACCAGGGTTTGGCGGCCGCCGCGAAGGTCTGCCGGGACGCCCTCCGTTCCACGGACCTCGTCTGCCGCTACGGAGGGGAGGAGATCGCCATCCTCCTGCCCGGGGCGGATCGTAAGGCAGGCGGAACCGTGGCGGAGCGCATCCGCACGGGGGTGGGAGCCCTGCGGTTCCCGGAGTACCCCGAGATGCGATTGACCGTAAGCCTGGGTGTCCGGGTAGCCTGCGGGGGAACCCGGGACCTCTCGGTACTGCTGGCGGAGGCGGACCAGGCCCTGTACAAGGCGAAGGCGGAGGGCCGGAACCGGGTGGTCCTGTCGGATCCGGAGGCTGTGACCGCCTGAGGGCGGCTAGGAACCCTGGGAGGGACAGGATATACAAGATTGAAGAAGGATGAACAGGATTCGTCCTTGAGATTCTTGCTTTGATTAATTTATTATCCTGTATATCCTTTTCTAATCCTGTCCATCCTGTCGAATTTTTCCAGGAAACGTTCTTCCGAAGACTTCCCAGCTGCCGGGCTCCGCGCTATACTCCACCCGATGTCCTTCGTCCATCTCCACAACCATTCCGATTATTCCCTCCTGGACGGAGCGGCCGGCATCAAGGCCATGGTCGCCAAGGCCAAGGCCCTGGGCATGCCGGGCCTGGCCCTGACGGACCACGGGAACCTCTTCGGGGCCCTGGAGTTCTACAAGGAGTGCAAGGCCCAGGGGGTGAATCCCATCGTGGGTTCCGAGTTCTACGTGGCCGGGGCGTCGCGCTTCGAGAAGACCGGCACGGAGAGCGGGAATAAATACTATCATCTGGTCCTTCTGGCCAAGAACGCCGAGGGCTGGCGCAACCTGGTCAAGCTGTCCAGCGCGTCCTACGTGGAGGGCTTCTACTACAAGCCCCGGATCGACGACGAGATCCTGGCCCGGCATTCCGGGGGCCTCCTCTGCTCCACCGCCTGCGTGGCCGGGGAGATCCCCCAGTTGATCCTGATGGGGCGGACCGAGGCCGCCCAGGCCAAGGTACTCCGATACCGGGAGATCTTCGGGGCGGACTCCTTCTATCTGGAGCTCCAGGACCACGGCATCCCGGAGGAGCGGACCGTCAACGCCGCCCTGATCGCCCTGGGCAGGAAGCACGGCATCCCCCTTGTGGCCACCAACGACATGCACTACCTGGACCGCCAGGACGCGTCGGCCCACGACATCCTCCTGTGCGTGGGCACGAACCGCAAAGTCTCGGATCGGGACCGGATGCGCTTCCCGGGGACCGAGTTCTACATGAAGTCCCCGGAGGAGATGGCCGCCCTGTTCGGGGAGGTCCCCGAGGCCCTGTCCAACACCCTCCGGATCAACGAAATGGTCCGGCTGACGATACCCCAGCCGGGCCCCCTCCTTCCGGACTTCGAGATCCCCCCGGAGTTCGGGCCCTCCGAGGACGTCCGGGCCGAGGGGCCCGCGGCGCGGGTCCGGGCCGCGGTGTCCCGGATGGACGACAGGACCATCTGCCAGCCCCATCCGGAGTACGGCAAGCGGGAGTGCGCGGACCTGGCCCCGGAACAGCGGAACGCCCTGGAAACCCGCCTGGCCCAGCCGGTCACCCGGTACTTCATCCACCTGGCCAACGAGGGCTTCCGGAAGCGCTACGGCGAGGGAACGCGTGAGCAGAAGGACCGCCTGGACTTCGAGCTGGCGGTCATCATCCTCATGGACTTCACGGGCTACTTCCTGATCGTCGCGGATTTCATCAACTGGGCCAAGGATCACGGCATACCCGTGGGGCCCGGCCGCGGGTCCGGGGCGGGTTCCATCGTCGCCTATTCCCTGCGCATCACCGACATCGAGCCCCTCAAGTACAACCTCCTGTTCGAGCGCTTCCTGAACCCCGAGCGGGTGTCCATGCCGGACTTCGACGTGGACTTCTGCTTCGAGCGGCGGGAGGAGGTGATCGACTACGTGACCCGAAAGTACGGCACCGACCGGGTGGGACAGATCATCACCTTCGGGACCCTCAAGGCCAAGGCGGTGATCAAGGACGTGGCCCGGGCCCTGGACATCCCCTTCGAGGACTCCAACAACATCGCCAAGCTCGTGCCCGAGGATCCGAAGATGACCCTGGCCAAGGCCTTCGAGCAGGAGCCCAAGCTGCGCGCCCTGGCCGAGGATCCCCGGTATACGGAGCTCTTCGAGGCGGCCCGGAAGCTGGAGGGAAGGCACCGCCACGCGAGCTTCCACGCCGCGGGGATCGTCATCGGCAAGACCGTCCTGACGGACTACGTGCCCCTCTACCGGGACCCCAAGACAGGAGCCCTGGCCACACAGTTCACCATGGACCAGCTTGAGGCCTGCGGCCTCGTGAAGATGGACTTCCTGGGCCTCAAGACCCTGACCCTGATCCAGAACACCCTGGCCCTGGTGGCCAAGCGGGGCATCGAACTGACCGAAGAGTCGATACCCGAGGACGACGCTGCCACCTTCCGGCTCCTGGGGGAGGGGAAGAGCACCTCGGTCTTCCAGTTCGAGAGCTCGGGTATGCAGGGGGTCCTGAAGCAGGCCAAGCCGGACCGCATCGAGGACCTCATCGCCCTGAACGCCCTGTACCGGCCGGGTCCCATGGACAACATCCCCCAGTTCGTGGACTGTAAGTTCGGCCGCCAGCCCATCCAGTACCCCCACCCCGTGCTGGAGCCCATCCTCAAGGAGACCTACGGGGTGATCGTCTACCAGGAGCAGGTCATGCAGGCCGCCCAGCTACTGGCGGGCTTCTCCCTGGGAGGCGCGGACCTTCTGCGGCGCGCCATGGGCAAGAAGAAGGTCGAAGAGATGGCCAAGCAGAGGGCCCTCTTCGTGTCCGGCTGCGCCGAGCGGAACTCCATCCCCGAGGCCCGGGCCAACGAGATCTTCGACCTCCTGGACAAATTCGCGGGCTACGGATTCAACAAAAGCCACGCCGCGGCGTACGCCGTGGTCGCGTACCGAACGGCCTACCTCAAGGCCAACTTCCCCGCGGAGTTCATGGCCGCCAACCTGACGAACGAGATCTCGAACCCCGACAAGATGACCGAGTACATCGGCGAGGCCCGGTCCATGGGGATCGAGATCCTGCCACCCGACATCAACCGCTCGGAGACGAGGTTCACGGTCTCCGAAGGACGGATCGTTTACGGACTCCTGGGCATCAAGGGGGTGGGGGAGGGCCTGGTCCGGTCCATACTCGAGGAGCGGGAGTTGGGCGGCGCCTTCAAGGACTTCATAGATTTCCTGGAACGGGTGGGCATGGGGCAGATGAACAAGAAGTCCCTGGAAGCCCTGGTCCTGGCGGGCTGCTTCGACGCCCTGGGGCGGACACGGCAGGAGCTTGTCCTCTCCATCGACCGGGCGGTGGACTACGTCCAGCGCAAGGAGGAAGCCCGAGCCTTCGGCCAGGCCAGCCTCTTCGACGGATCCGGGGAGGCGGACCTCCCGCCCTTCTCCTTCGAGCCCTCCCCGGAGTATCCCCGGAAGGAGATCCTCCAGCGGGAGAAGGAGCTCTTGGGCTTCTATTTCTCCGGCCATCCCATGGACGAGTTCCGCAAGCTCTGGGAGCGCTGCGCGGACCTGGACCTCTCCCGCCTGGACCGGGCCGCGCCCAAGCGGAAGTACACGGTGGTGGCCCAGCTGACGGAGTGGCGGGAGACCCTGACGAAGTCGGGACGGCGCATGGCCTTCGGTGCCGTGGACGATTACCGGGGCTCCCTGCCCATCGTCGTCTTCGCCAACGCCCTGGAGCAGTACCGCGAGCGATTCCTGCCGGACGCCGTGCTCTGTCTCAGGGGGGAGGTCGACACCAGCCGGTCCGAGCCGGGGTTCAAGGTCGACGAGGTCCTGGATCCCTCCCAGCTGCGGGAGAAATCCTACCGTCAGGTCCACCTGCGCCTGGCGGGAGTGCGGACCGAGGAGGACCTCTGGGACCTACGGGACGCCCTCTTCGAATCCGCGGGACCCTGCTCCGTGGTCTTCCACGTTCCCGGCTCCGGGGGGGAGGTCACCGTCCTGCCCCACTCGGGGATCAGCTGTGCGCCCCTTCCGGAGGTCATGGAGCGCCTACGGGAAACCCGGCACGTCGCGGAGGTCTGGTTCGACTGAGGACGGAGTTTAGGGGCGGGAAAGGATCCAGTCCGCCAGGTCGGAGTAGCGGCGGAAGCTGAAGTCCGCCCCTCCGGCATTCCGGCCTTCGAAGAGGGTCCGGATGTAGGCCGAAGCCGCGCCGGCCGCCTTGGCCCCCGCCACGTCATAGGCCGAGGAGTTGCCCACGTACAGGAGTTCCCTGCTCTCCACCCCGAGGCGTTCCGACAGGACGCGGACCGGCTCGGGCTCGGGCTTGAGGTATCCGGTCTCCTCGCTGGTCATGACCACGTCGAAGAGGTCTCCCAGTCCCATCAGCTCGAGCTTGCGGTCCCCGGGGAAGTCCGAGAGTGCGCCCAGGCGGAGTCCCGCCGACTTGAGCCGGAGGAGGGCTTCCCGGGCGCCCCGACAGGGGCGGATCCTGTCGAAGCTCTCCGGTACCACCCGATAGAAGAATCTCTCGACGCCCTCGAGGGCCGTTTCCTCGTCGATCCCCAAGCGCCGGGCGACCAGGGCCGCCTGAAATCGATGGAATTCCTCGATCCCCGCGGGAGGCGCGGCGCGGTACTCGGAGCTCCGGAAGAGCTCCCGCAGTTCATGCCGCACCCGTCCGAAGGCCTTGAGGCAGCGGTAGTTCCGGACCGCGAATCCAGCCAGCGCCAAGTTGAGGCGCCAGGAGGGGTAGAGGGTGCCGTCGATGTCGAACCCGATCGCTCGGAAGGCCATAGGTTACCGTTTATACCCGATGCCTCTACAGGCTGTCCATGACGTTATCTTGAAAAAATCGGACAGGATGTACAGGATGAAAAAGGATGTACAGGATGGAACTTGGGAATCGGGATATCCTGTCTATCCCTAATCGTATCCTGTTCATCCTGTCCATGATCGAAAGAAAAGGCCCGGGGCCGAGGGGCCCCGGGCTCGATGGTCTTGCGCCGCGGTAGCCAAGGAGCCGGATAATCGGTATTTTTAGCGCCGATAGGCGCTAAAAATCCACAAGTCCGACAGGCTCCTAGACCTCCCGCCTCTTGTACTCCGTATGCAGAAGTTCGTGGCTCAGGTGACCCAGGGGCTTTCCCAGGAACTCGGTGTACACCGAGGAGATCGCGGGATTTTCGTGGCTCTTGTGGATGGGCAGGCGCCGGTCTTCCTCGTATACCGCCTTCTGGCGGGTGACCCGCTTCTTCTGGTTCACCGCCACCGGCTGTCCGCCTCCGCCGATACAGCCGCCGGGGCAGGTCATGATCTCCACGAAGGCGTAGGGGCTCTTGCCCGCGGCGATCTCGTCCAGGACCGCCCGGGCGTTCTTGAGGGTGTGGGCCACGGCGACCTTGAGCTTGGTCCCGTCCAGGTCCAGCTCCGCGCTCTTGACACCCTCCATGCCCCGGGTGGCTTCCAGCTCGAGGACCGGGAAGGGCTTCTTGGTCACCAGCTCGTAGGCCGTGCGCACCGCGGCCTCCATGACGCCGCCGGTGGTCGCGAAGATCGTGGCCGCTCCGGTGGACAGGCCCAGGGGGGCGTCGAAGTCCTCGTCCGGGAGGAGTTCGAACTCGATGCCCGCCCGGCGGATCATCCGCGCCAGCTCCCGGGTGGTCAGGGCGTAGTCCACGTCGTAGAAGGATCCGTAGGTCTTCCCCTTCTCCTTCCACCACTTCCAGGCGTCCCGCATCTCCGGGCGCCGGGCTTCGAACTTCTTGGCCGTGCAGGGCATGATGGAGACAACGGTGACCTTGGAGGGATCCACCCCCGCCTTTTCCGCCCAGTAGCTCTTGGCCAGGGCCCCGAACATCTGCTGGGGGCTCTTGCAGGAGGAGACGTGGGGGAGGAGGGAGGGGTAGAAGGTTTCTATGAAGGATACCCATCCCGGGGAACAGGAGGTCAGCATGGGCAGCCTGCCTCCGTTTGTGAGCCGGTGGATGAGCTCGCTGCCCTCCTCCATGATCGTGAGGTCCGCGGTGAACTGGGTGTCGAAGACCTTGTCGAACCCCAGCCGGCGCAAGGCGGCGGCCATCTTCCCGGTCACCAGGCTTCCGGTCTTCATGCCCAAGGCCTCCCCCAGGGAGGCCCGGATGGCCGGGGCGGTCTGCACCACCACGACCCGGTCCGGATCCGCGATCTGGGCGAACACCTCGTCCGTCTCGTCCCGCTCCGTCAGGGCTCCCGTGGGGCAGACCACCGTGCACTGGCCGCAGGACACGCACTGGGAGTTGGCCAGGGAGCGGTCCATGAAGGAGGCCACCCGGGTCCGGATGCCCCGGCCCGCGAAGTCGATGGCCGACACGGTCTGCACTTCCTTGCAGACCGCCACGCAGCGACCGCAGAGGATGCACTTGTCGTTGTCCCGGACCAGGGCGTAGCCCGCTTCGTCCACGGCCGGACGCTTGCGGGTCCGGGGGAAGGGCAGGCGGCGCACTCCCATCTGGTCCGAGAGGGCCTGGAGCTCGCAGGACCCGTTCCGGGCGCAGGACAGGCAGTCCGCGGGGTGGTTGGCCAGGAGGAGTTCCACGATGGTGCGGCGGCTTTCCTGGACCCGGGCCGAGTTGGTCCGGATGACCATGCCGGGGGTCACGTGCTGGACGCAGGACCGGACGAGGCTTTTTGCCCCCTCGACCTCCACCACGCAGACCCCGCAGGAGGCGTTGCTGGACACCTCGGGCAGATGACAGAGTGTGGGGACCCGTATGCCCGCGGAGGCGCAGGCGTCCAGGATCTTTGTGCCCGCGGGCACGGAGACCGCGCGGCCGTCTATCGTCAGCTGAACCTTGTTCTGTTCCATACGCGTACTCCTTAACGCCAGGGACTGCGGGCGTCCGGCCGGACGTCGCATCTCAGACAGCGGCGGGCCTCGCTGATCGCCTGGTCGCCGTCGTAGCCGAGGTTGATCTCGATGAAGTTTCCGACCCGCTGGTCCGGGGGCAGGTGCCGGGGCCGGTTTTTCCGGTTCCCCTCCGGCTCTACGGGCACGTCCATGTTGTAGTGGAAGTCCCGGAACAGCGAGGTGAATCGGTCCTCCCCGGTCAGGGCCTTGTCCATCTCCCGGGCCACGCGCTTGGCGTCCCCCATGGCCTCCGCCGCGGTGGCCGGTCCGGTGACCGCGTCGCCGGTGGCCCAGACCTTGGGAAGGTCGGTCTTGAGGGTGAAGGGGTCGGCCAGGATGCGGCCGTCCTTGGCCGCCCTGATCCCGTCCTTCACGAAGTCTCCGGAGTCGACCCTTTCCCCCACCGCCACGATCACGTCGTCGCAGGGGATGTCCTCGAAGTGACCCGTGGACACCGGGGTCGGCCTGCCGGAGCGGTCGATGGGGCCAGCCTTCATGATCTCGAAGCGGACCGCCCGGACCCTGCCCTTGGCGTCCCCGAGGATCTCCTGGGGGGCCAGCATGAAGCGGAAGCGGATGCCCTCTTCCTCGGCGCCCTCGATCTCCGCCCGGTTGGCGGGCATGTCAGCCCGGGTTCGGCGGTAGGCCACGGTCACGTCCTTGTCCAGCCGGTACAGGGTGCGGGCCGCGTCGATGGCCACGTTGCCCCCGCCGATCACCAGGATGCGGCGGCCGGTCTTGGGGGCCTTCTTCGCGGCGTGGAGATCCAGGAATTCGTAGCCCGGGTGCACGCCCGCCAGGTCCTCCCCGGGGATGGCCAGGGACTTGTCCCCCTCGGCGCCCACACAGACCAGGACCGCGTCGGCTTTGTTCGCCAGGTCGGCCAAGGCGATGTCCCGGCCCACCCGGGTGCGGAACACGAACTTGATCCCCAGCTTCGTGAAGAGCTGGAGCTCGTGGTCCAGCTCGTCCTTGGGCAGGCGGTAGGCGGGGATGCCGTAGCGGAGGATGCCGCCCGCCTTCTCCTTGTCCTCGTAGATCGTGACCTCGTGGCCCAGGCGGACCAGGTAGAAGGCCGCCGCCAGGCCCGCGGGGCCGGACCCGACGATGGCCACCTTCTTGCCCGTGGGCTTGGCCTTTTCGTCCGCCAGGCGCTTCCAGACCGCCTGCTCCCGGCCCATCTTCCGGATGGTGTCCGCCAGGTAGCGGTGGATCTCCCCCTGCTGGACCGGGTCGTCGATGGTGTCCCGGCGGCAGCGGGTGGAGCAGTGGAAGTGACAGATCCGGCCGATGGTCCCCGGCAGGGGATTGTCCCGGAGGGTCAGCTCGTAGGCGTCCTCCAGGCGGCCTTCCTTCAAGAGGGCCAGGTAGCCGGGGATGTTCATGTGCATGGGGCAGGAGTTCTCGCAGAGGGCGCAGAAGAGGGATTCGCAGGTACCCGCGTCGCAGCGCTTGTCCCGGATGTGGCGCTCGTACTCCTCTCGGAAGTACTTTAGGGTGGTGAGCACCGGATTGGCCGCGGTCTGCCCCAGTCCGCAGAGTGCGGAGTCCTTGATGGTCCGGGCAAGGCGCTCCAGTTCGTCCAGGTCCGCGTACGTGGCCGAGCCCTTGGAGACGTCCGTCAGGATGCGGAGCATCTGGGACAGGCCCTCCCGGCAGGGGGCGCACTTTCCGCAGGATTCCGCGGCGGTGAAGGACACGAAGTACCGCGCCACGTCCACCATGCAGTTGTCCTGGTCCATGACCACCATGCCGCCGGAGCCCATGATGGCCCCGATGGAGGCCAGGGACTCGTAGTCGATGGTGGCGTCGAACTTGTCCGCGGGGATGCAGCCCCCCGAGGGTCCGCCGCTCTGGACGGCGCGGATGGCCTTGTTCATCCCGGCTCCGCCGCCCATGCCGTAGATCATCTTCTCCAGCTTGGTGCCCAGGGGCAGTTCCACCAGGCCGGTGTTGTTCACCTTGCCGACCAGGGAGAAGACCTTGGTTCCCGTGCTCTTGGGAAGCCCTATGCCCGCGAACCAGGCGCCGCCCTTGGATACGATCGCCGGGACGTTGCACCAGGTTTCCACGTTGTTGATGTTCGTGGGCAGGCCCTTGAAGCCTTTTTCCGCGGGGAAGGGGGGCCTCGGGACCGGCCGGCCCGCCTTGCCCTCGGCGCTGGCGGTCAGGGCCGTCTCCTCGCCGCAGACGAAGGCTCCGGCGCCCATGACGATCTCCAGGTCGAAGGAAAAGTCCGAGCCCAGGATGTTCTTGCCGAGCAGACCCAGGGCCCGGGTGTCGTCCAGGGCCTTCTTGAGCCGGTCCACCGCCAGGGGGTATTCCGCCCGAACGTAGACGAAGCCCTTGTTGGCGCCCATGGCGTAGGCTCCCAGGATCATGCCCTCCACCAGGGCGTGGGGATCGCTCTCGATCTCGTTGCGGTTCATGTACGCCCCGGGGTCGCCCTCGTCGGCGTTGCACACGACCCATTTTTCCGGCCCGGGCCGGTCGGCCATCATCTTCCACTTCCGGGCCGTGGGGAATCCCGCCCCGCCCCGGCCCCGCAGGCCCGCCCGGTCCACTTCCAGGATGACGTCCGCGGGCTTCAGGGTCAGGACAGCCTTGGCCAGGGCCCCGTAGCCCCCGGCTCCCAGGTATTCATCTATGTCTTCGGGGTCGATGATGCCCGCGTCCCGTAAAACCACCTTTTCCTGCCCTTCGAAGAAGGGTATCTGGTTCCAGGGTTTGACCTCGGGGAAACCTTCGCCGAAGCGGAGCACCGAGGTGCGGAAATCCCAGGTCTCTATCTTGCCGTCCGCCTTCCTGGCCAGCTTTTCCAGGGCCTTGGAGTCCGAGGCGGCCTCCACATAGGCCGCGGCGTCCTTGGCGTCCGCCTTGGTGAACAGTAGAACCGGCTTTCCGGGGACCGCCAGAGTCAGTAGGGGCTCGGCTGCGCAGAACCCGAAGCATCCGACCTTCTTGAGGACCGGGGCTATGCCGTTCTTGCCCGCAGCCTTGGCGGCGGCCTTCTCCAGGGCCGTGAACAGGAGGTCCGCGCCGTTGCCGATTCCGCAGGTGCCCATGCCGACGGTGATCCGGGTCACCGCGGGGACCAGTTTGGCCAGACCCCGTGCCTTCGCGGCGTCCAGGTCCGTCATCGATTTGATCGGCTTCATTTGCGGACCCCCTTGCGCAGAGTTTCCAGGATCGAAAGGAGGCGAGCCGTGTTCATATGGGAGTAGATGACCCCGTCCACGGCCACGACCGGAGCGAGGGCGCACTGGCCGAAGCAGGCCACCGTGCGGACCGTGAACATCCGGTCTTCGGTGGTGAAGGATGGTTCCTCGTCCTCCCGGAAGTCCGGGAAGCCCAGGCGGCTCGCGGCCTCCTGCAGGAGGGCCAGGGAACCCCGGGTGTGGCAGGCCGTGCCGCGGCATACGACGATGGCGTGCTTGCCCTGGGGCGTGAGGTTGAAGAAGGAATAAAAGGTGGCGACCGAGTAGACCCTCGACAGGGGGGTGTCGGTCATGTCCGCGATTTGGCGCAGAGCCTCCTCGCTCAGGTACTTGTGCTCATCCGCCTGCTGGGCTTCCTCCAGGATTCCCAGGAGGGCTCCCGGCCTTCCCGCGTACCGCTGGACGATCCCTTGCAGTCCCGTACGGGGGTCTGACTTGTCCATGACGCCTCCTATAGATGCTTGCCCCGAGGGAAGGATCCGGATGAAGGACAGGTTGCGGCGCACGTCGCTCGATCGGCTCGGGGCTCGAACGGGATAATTCTATATCGGATTCCAGTATAACACAAGAAAAAACTATCTATAAAAAAGAATCATGACTATGGTCATTTGCTAATAACGGGGCGTTGGCCGCTGAAAGGAGCCATGCCCGGTCACTGAGCCCCGGAATCCCCGACGGCTAGGAAGCGGAGGCGAATAATTCCTTGTATATGTCGTTTTCCCGTCCCGTCGGGGAAAGGGACGGTCCGGATACCTACCGGCCGAGGCGTTCGGCCAGATGGAGCCCGACCCCCGCCAGGGCGAGTCCCCCGAGCAGGTTGATTCCGAGGTTGGCGATCCCCCGCGCGGCGGCGCCGTCCAGGATCAGCCGCAGGGACTCCAGGGTGAAGGTGGAGAAGGTGGTGAATCCTCCCAGAAAACCCGTGATGAGCGCCAGGCGCCAGGCCCGGGGCAGGAGGGACCGGTCCACCAGGCCCGCGGCGAATCCGATGGCCAGGCAGCCCGCCAGGTTCGCGAGCATCGTGCCCCAAGGGAAGGAAGGGCCGATAAGGCGGGCGGCGGACAGGGACAGGACATACCGAAGGACGGAGCCCAGACCCCCGGCGAGAAGTATCAAGAGGATATCCATCATGGGAGGAACTGTAGAGCGCCGAAAGGATCTTGTCGACCGCGGCTGCAACGCCTGCCGCAGCGGCTGCGCTTCTTTACTTCCACCTCCCGCCGGTATATCCTCCCATCCATGAAACTCGTATTCTTGGGCCCCCCGGGGGCCGGCAAGGGAACGGTGGCCGAAAAGGCCCAGAAGGACCTGGCGGTCCCCCACGTGTCCACGGGGGAGATCTTCCGGGGGGCGGTCAAGAACCAGACTCCCCTGGGGAAACAGGTGAAATCCGTAATCGAATCCGGGGCCCTGGTGCCGGATGAGCTGACCATCGCCCTGGTACGGGAGCGCCTGGGGCAGGGGGACGCGAAGGCCGGGTGGATCCTGGACGGGTTTCCCCGGACCGTACCCCAGGCGGATGCCCTGGAAGGCTTCGATCCTCCGGACAGGGTCGTGGACTTCGAGCTGGGGGACGAGGCGATCGTGGAGCGCCTGTCCGGCCGGAGGACCTGCCCGGCCTGCGGACGCAGCTTCCACGTCAAGTTCATGCCCCCCGCGAAGGCTGGGATCTGCGATGCCTGCGGAGGATCCCTGATCACCCGGGAGGACGACAAGATCGAGGCGATCCAGCGGCGCCTCTCGGCCTACCGGGCCCAGACGGCCCCCCTGATCGAGTATTACCGAGGCAAGGGCCGGCTGGTCACGGTGGACGCCTCGCCGGAAGCCCCGGCCGTCTATGCCGCATTCCTCGGGCTTCCGGGGATGAAGGCGCGGTAGGGAGCCGGCAGGCGGGGGATCTTCCACAAGCTTCGTGACACCGGGTCCGGATCCCCCGTACCGGACCGCGTTTCCGCGGTATAATCCACCTCGAGTGAACCGCCGGGCCGACCCGGAGTGCCCTCGGGGCCGCTCGCGTCCAGGCTGCGGGCTCTTCCACAAACCAATTCCGAATCGGAGTGAACCATGAGAAAACCATCCTTCCAGTACGATCTCCGCCGCGCCGCGGCCGTTTGCGCCGTATCCGCCTGGGCCCTCTGCGCCCTCTGTCTGCTGGCATCCTGCGGCGCCGCCGTTCCCTCGGCGGT
>JBGSPT010000047.1:0-2490 GCA_041738475.1 Treponematales bacterium | reverse complement strand
GCGAGCCGGTGTTCGACAAATTGAAGGCCGATCTGGCGAAAGCCATGCTATCCCTGCCCGCGGTGACGGCGTTCGAATATGGCAGTGGCTTCGCGGCGGTCATGATGCGGGGCAGCGAGCACAACGACCCCCTCGTCTCCAAGGACGGCCGGACCTCCCGGAACGGGGCGGGCGGCGCGAACGGCGGCATTTCCAACGGAAACGACCTGCTGGTCCGGATCGCCGTGAAGCCCGCCTCCTCGATCCGCATACCCCAGAGGACGCTGGACTTCTCGGCGGGGGAAATGGCGGACCTGTCCGTGCCGGGGAGGCACGACGCCTGTATCGCCCTGCGCGCGGCGGTGGTCCTGGAGGCGGCCTGCGCGGTCTGCCTGGCGGACTTCGCCCTCCTGGCCCGGACCTACGACGCGGCCTCGGACATCGAAGGATAGGACCGGACGGACGCCTCGGGAAACCCGGGCGGGCCGTCGAAAGGAAGCGACATGACCCTGGAACGGCTTAGGGCGGACATCGACCGCATCGACGCGCGCATCTTGTCCCTGCTGGAGGAGCGCATGGAAAAGGCGATCCTCACGCGGAGGCTCAAGCCCGGGACCCGGGACCCCGCCCGGGAGGAGGAGATCCTGGCCCGGGTGGCCGCTCGGTCCCGGTGCCTGGCCCGGGAGGAGTTCACCTCGGCCCTGTACGGTTCGATCCTGGCCGAGAGCCGGGCGCTCCAGGATGCCTCCCCTCGGCTGGTGGGTTTCCAGGGCACCCACGGGGCCTACAGCGAGTCCGCGGTCCGGGCCTGGGATCCCGCGGCCGCGGCCATACCCTTCCCGGAGTTCGGCCAGGTCTTCGACGGGGTCCGGAACGGGAGCCTGGACTTCGGGGTGGTTCCCGTGGAGAACACCCTGGGGGGCATCGTGGGCCAGGTGAACTCCATCCTGGTGACCACGGAGCTCCGGGTGGTGGCCGCGGTGGACATGCCCGTGGCCCACTGCCTCATGGTCGCCCCGGGGCAGGACCACCGGGAGATCCGGACCGCCTACTCCCATCCCCAGGCCCTGGCCCAGTGCCGCCGGTTCCTGGAGCGGAACAAGCTGGATGCCGTGGAGCACTTCGACACCGCCGGGGCCGCCCGGATGATCGCCGAGGATCGGCCCAAGGGGGCCGCCGCCGTCGCGGGGCGCTTCGCCGCGGAGCTCTACGGGCTTGAGATCATCAAGGAGGGCATCCAGGACGCCCAGAACAACCGGACCCGGTTCTTCGTGCTCTCCCGGGAGGCGCCGGAAGCGGGGGGCAACAAGTGCTCCGCGGTCTTCTTCACCGACGACAAGGCCGGGGCCCTGTTCCGGGTCCTGGAGGTCTTCGCCCGGTCGGGGATCAACCTGACCCGGATCGAGTCCGTGCCGAACGAGCCCGGGGACTACGCGATCTTCCTGGATTTCGAGGGATCCGACCGGGAGCCCGGCGTCGCCCGGGCCGTATCGGAGGCGTCCGCCCTGGCCCGGGACTTCCGGATGCTGGGCTGCTACACGGAAGCGAGGCTTTGATGAAAGTTGCAATACTCGGCGCCGGGCGCATGGGCTCCTGGCTGGCGGAAACCCTGGCCCCGGCCCACGAGGCGGCGCTCCGAGACACGGATCCCGCCCGGGCGGAGCGGGTCCCCGGGGTGCGGGTTCTCCGGACCGACGGGGAGCTTTTGGATTTCGCGCCGGAGCTGTTGGTCAACTGCGTGCCCCTGGGCTTCACGATCGACGTGTTCCGCCGGACCCTGCCCATCCTGCCCGAAACCTGCATGCTCTCGGACATCGCTTCTGTGAAGACCGGCTTCGGGGAGTACTACCGGGAAGCCGGGCGGCCCTTTGTCTCCACCCACCCCATGTTCGGGCCCACCCACGCCGACGTACGGTCCCTGGAGGGGGAGAACGCCGTCATCATCTCCGAGTCCTGCGAGGCGGGGAAGGAGTTCTTCCGGGATTTCTACCGGGACCTGGGGCTTCGGGTTTTCGAGGACACCTTCGACGGGCACGATCGGACCGTGGCCTACTCACTGGCCACCCCCTTCGCCTCGACATTGGTCTTTTCGGCCTGCATGAAGAGCCTGGACGCCCCGGGCACCAACTTCCGCAAGCACCTGGAGATCGCCAAGTCCTTGCTGGGCGAGGACGACCGCCTCCTGGCGGAGATCCTCTTCAATCCCCACACGGTCCGGCAGATCGAGCTCATCAACTCCCAGCTGGCCTACCTGAACCATATCATCATGGGCCGGGACTTCGAGGAGATGCAGAAGTACCTGGCCAAGCTTCGGTCCAACCTGGGGATGGCCGGGGAGAGATCCTCCGGGACCGGGGGCATCTAGCAGGTTGTTGAAATGCTTCGAGTATTTCAACAACCTGCTAGGATAGCCGGGCGCCCAGGGCGGCCAGGTCCTCGAAGAAGGCGGGGTAGGACTTCGCGACGCACTCGGCGCCTCGGATCTCCACCGGCCCGGGGCCGGCCAGGGCC
>JBGSPT010000002.1:0-4084 GCA_041738475.1 Treponematales bacterium | reverse complement strand
GGGCTCCCGCTCCCCGGGCGGCGTCCAGCTTGCGGAGCACCTCGTCGGTTCCGCCCCCCACCCCCAGGACGGCTCCCTTCCGGGTCCACACGGGGATGGCCCTCGGCTTGCCCGCGTGGCAGGTCAGGGCGGAAACCGTGTCCGCGGCGCTTCCGCCCAGGCCTACGACCAGCTCCTTCGGCATCCTTCGGAATTCCAGCACCGTATGCCTGGATGAGCGGAAGTCGAACCGGGCGTAGGAGGAAGTATCCGCGAAGACCCAGTACCGTTCGGTGGAGACGAAACACGGCAGGGGAAGGCAGGTGGAGAAGGCCCCCCGGGATTTCCGCACAGGATTTCCGGAAAGCGGCGGGGGACAGAGCTCGCGGCCGCTCCCCCGATCCTCCACCCAGAGCGGAATATTCCTGCCCTTCAGGTCCAGAGCGCCGAAGCGCTCCCCGCAGCCGAAGATGGACTCGCCGGGGACGGCCTCCAGCCTAAACCGGAACCGATCGTATCTGTCCCGGGGTCGCTCGAAGGACAGGCGCAGAGCCCCGCCCGCGATCCGGGCTAAAACCCTCAGCCTGCCCTCGAAATCGATGACCAGGGAGGAGTCGCCGGATTCCTCGATCCGGTAGCGGCGGAGAGGGAAAAAGGGGATCCGGCCTTCCCTCGGAGGGGTTCCGAGCCTTGAGCGTTCCTCGGGGCGGGAAGCTCCCAGTTCTACGCAGGGCCTGCGATGGGAATGGGAGAAGACTTTGCGTCCCTCCACGGATACGGTGAATCCTTCGGGACCGGTTTCCAGGGCGATCACGACGGCCTCCCCTGCCGGAGTCTCACGGGGCGAACAGGCGCACCATCTCCGGGTTGTGGAAGAGCTCGGCGTACTTCCGGGCGGAGAACCCGAGCTTGTCCGCGGCGTCCGGGTCCGCTCCGTAGGAAAGGAGCTTCCTGCACAGGGGAACGTCGTTCCGTCCAACCGCTATGACCAGGGCGGTCTGCCCGTCCTTGCTGGCGAGGTTGGGGTTGGCCCCACGCTTGAGGAGGAAGTCCACCGCCTCCTGGCTTCCGGCGGCCGCGGCGTCCATGAGGGCGGAATACCCCCGATCCTCGCTCTGGAGGTCCAGGGCGGCTCCGTTCTCAACGAGGAGTTCCGCTACCGACTGGTGCTTGCTGCGGAGGGCCAGGCCCAGGAGGGTGACACCCGCGCGGTCCCGCATGTCCGGGATCATCCCGGCCTTGAGGAAGAGCTCCACCGCCTTCACGTCCCCTTCCCGGCAGCATTCCGCCAGGGATTCGGACCTGTAGGGGATGCCCAGTTCCAGCAGGGAGGATCGGGCCCGGCTGCGGCCTTCCCGCACCAGCCACTCGGCCCTCTCCGTCTCGTAGTAGGCGGCTACCCGGTCCAGGGTATCCAGGACGGGCACTCCGATCAGGTACCCGGGTATGCGGAGGGCCGCGTCCTCACGGAACACGGCAAGGCGCTTGTCGTTCCCCAGACACCAGCCCCCGGTGAAGGCGAACCAGGTGGAACCCGCGCTTTCCCGGGATACCGCCAGGAGGACGTGGGAGGCTTTCCGGATCCTGAACTCCAGGGGTTTGCGGGTCTCGTCCTCCCAGGAGGAGCCGAGTTTCAGGGCGTAGGCGGATATGCCCGCCTTTCCTAGGTTCTTGAGGAGGGCCAAGGCGTTCGAGGTGTCCGACGAATCGAGCAGAACGGCTACTTCCAAGACTCGGCACTCCTGGGAACGGGGATAGGCCGAAGGGCGCACCATGCAGGAACGGCCCGGGATTCCTATATATTGAATCGGCACCCCCGGGCGGAATCCTTAACGGAACGCTTATGAAACCGCACCCTCCTCCGGCCCGGCGTCCGCGTCGTTTTCCCGACGGGCTCCTAGAGCCCCCGTTCCGCCAGGGCCGCCCGGTTCCTCTCGGCCTTATCCTTCGACAGGGTGTTGAGGCTCCGGAAGACCAGCACCCCCGCCACGAGGAAGAGCGCCGGCAGCAACGCCGTATGAACCCGGATACCCGCCACCGCGGCCGGGGAGCGCGGATCCCGGGAAAACCCCGTGGCCGCGTGGACGGCCCAGAAGCTCAGGGCCTGGACCGCGTAGGACAGGCGCCCCGCGAAGGCCCGGAATCCCAGGTAGACGCCTTCCTCGCGCTTCCCGGTCCGAACGACGATCCCGTCCACCACGTCCGCCATGGCCGGTCCGATCAGGAGCCAGAATCCTCCGAAGGCGGTGCCCCAGAAGAACATGGCCGCGGTGAAAGCCCAGTAGGTCCGGGCGGCCAGGAGGGGAAGGCAGAATACGGCCAGCACAAGCGCCGCGGCCTGCAGGAGCCCCTGGACATCCCCCCGCCTGCGCAGGAGGACCGTCCAGATCGGCACCGCGGCCAGGGCCCCGAGGAGCATCCCCGCGAAGATGAAGGTCGTGCTCCGGCCGCCCAGGACATAATCCCCCACGTAATGGATGGAGGCGGTCATCGAGATGGTCGCGGACTGGTAGAAGAAGAACAGGAGGATGAAGGCCAGGAAATCCCGGTCCCCCAGGGCCTCCCGGAGGCGGGCGAAGAATCCGGGTTCCTCGGACTTGCGGGCCGTCTGCTCCAGGTATCGTCGTATCATGGAGGGGGTCTCACGTACGCCCGGAAGGAGAAGAAGGGCCGAAACCAGGGCAACGATCGCGAAGATCCATCCGTTCACGGTGTAGGAGGACGGATCCCCGTACCGGATGACCAGGGTGGGCAGGATGGCCCCCCCGGCTATGCCCAGGACTCCTACCACCGTAGCGATGCCCGCTGCCTTCGCCCTATCGGCGGTACCGCGGAAGCGGTCCGGGAAAACGGACTGGTAGTTCAGCTCCCAGACCGAATACAGGCCGTCGTAGAGGCACACCGAAAAGACCAGCCAGCCGAAGAGGAGGCCCGGATGGGTCCCAGAGTCCAGGGTACCCGGAGGGGCGAAGATCAGCACGAAGGAAAGGGCGCACAGGACCGTGCCCGCGGCGATCCAGGGGAAGCGCCTTCCCATCCGGGCGGCCCAGGGGGTGGGCCGGGCGGTGAGGTAGCCGATGAGGGGATCGTTCACGGCGTTCCACAGGGAATAGACGATGACCCCCGCGGCCACGAGCCCCGCGGACAGGCCGATCTCGGTCTCGTAGTACTTGAACACCAGGGCCGCGAATCCTCCCGTCAGGAACTCGGCCAGGAATTTGCCCATGCCGTAGCTGGCCATGGCCGGGAAACCCGCCTGCTCCCCTCGATCCGCAGCTTTCGTGTCCTTCATCGTGTGAACCTCCGGTACAGGAGAGTACCCTCCCGGAACCGCGCGGACAAGGACCGAAACCCGAATGGGAACTTTTTTCCCTCCACAGGGAAACGAACGCACCTCGAAGGCCGGCGCCCGGGAACCCGACCGGCCCCGCACCCTCAGGGACCCGGTTATTTTGCACCGGAAGCAGGGAGCCGGGGAAGGACCGGTTGGCACGGTTACTGCTATATAGTATTCATCCTATATCCGGGAACATTCCGGACATAGGAAAACCAAGACATTCGGAGGATCGATATGAACAGGAAAAGGATCGTCACGCTTCTCGCCCTCGCCGCCCTCACGGCCGCCGCCTTTGCGGGAAGCGCCGCCTGGGGCTCCGCCGGGGCCGCAGCCGCTCCCGCGGGAGAACTCACCATCGAGTCCATGCTGGCGTACGCCATCCAGGACGAATATCTGGCCCGGGCGGAGTACATCGCCATCCAGCGGCAGTACGGAACCCAGCGCCCCTTCTCGAACATCCAGCGTTCCGAGGAGAACCACATCGCCTGGCTCGTGGAGGCATACGGGGAATACAAGCTTCCGGTGCCCAAGGACGAAGCGGACCGGTACGTGAAAATCCCCGCCTCCCTCAAGGAGGCCTTCCAGACCGGGGTGGACGCCGAGATCGCCAACATTGCGATATACGACCGGTTCCTGGCCCACCCGCTTCTGGCCCGTCCGGAGAACTCCTCCCTCCGGGACCTCTTCACCCGGCTGCGGGACGCGTCCAAGAACCACCTTCAGGCCTTCCGCACGGGCCTGTCCCGGTTCTGATACGACGGAGCAGCT
>JBGSPT010000034.1:0-5206 GCA_041738475.1 Treponematales bacterium | reverse complement strand
CGCCCGGCTCAAGGCCGAGGGGGCCCTGGACTTCGACGACCTGCCCGCCGGCGCCGTCCGGCTCCTGGCCGCCCGGCCGGAGATCCTGGCGGCCCTCCGGGATCGGTATCGCCGGGTCTACGTGGACGAGTACCAGGACGTCAATCCTGCCCAGTATGCCCTGATCCGCATCCTGACCCCCCCGGGAGGTCCGGAGGAGCTTTTCGTCATCGGGGATCCCGACCAGTCCATCTATTCCTTCCGGGGGGCGGATCCCCGGTTCATCGAAGGGTTCCGCCGGGACTACCCCGACGCCCGGGTCTACTCCCTGTCCCGGAGCTGGCGCTGTCCCCCGGCCATCCTGGGTGCCGCGGGACGCCTGGCCGGCAGGCCCCTGGAGGGCGGGGGAACCGCGGTCCTCCTGGAGCGGAACGAGGCGCCCACGGAGAAATCCGAAGCGGAGGGCATAGCCCGCAGGATCGACCGGATGATCGGGGGTACCCGCTTCTTCGCCCTGGACAGCGGGACCGCGGGGGGTGCCGCCGGACCCGGCGAACCCGGATTGCGAAGCCTTTCGGAGTGCGCGATCCTCGTACGGACTTCCGCCCAGTTTCCGGCCCTGGAAAAGGCCCTGGAAGACCATGCCATCCCGTACCTGTCCGGGGGCGGTAGGCCCGGCTGGGAGGAGGACGCCTCCTTCCTCGAAGCCGGGGCTCCGGGCGATACCGGTAAGACGGACCCGGCCCGGAATCCTGCGTCCCTTCCCCGGGACGAATCCGTCCGACTTCTGAAGGTGCACGCGTCCAAGGGCCTCGAGTTCGACTACGTCTTCGTGGCGGGATTGGAGGAGGGCCTGTTCCCCTTCACACTCTACGGGGATCCGGAGCGTCAAGACCTCTTGGCGGCCCGGATCGAGGAAGAGCGACGGCTTCTGTACGTGGCGGTCACCCGGGCCCGCCTGGGGATCTCCCTTTGGAGGGCTAAGTCCCGGAGCTTCCGCGGCCGGAGACTCGCCCTCGGGCCCAGCCGTTTCCTTGCGGAGATCGAGGACCTGGTGCCCGCCGCCGGGCGGGACCGTCGATTCAGGAGGGATCCCCAGCGGTCTCTCTTCCCGGCGGATCCGAAGGCCCGGCCATGACCCTGGAAACCTTCCTGTCCCGTCTGGATCCCTCCCTGCCCCTGCCCGGGGATGCCTCCCGGTCATCCATGATTCCCGAGTACCGCAGAGGCCTCCGTCCGGAAGACGACGGCCGACCATGGAGGGAGGCGTCCGTGTTGATCCTCCTCTACGCCGGGTCCGGCGGAATCGTCTTCCCCCTGATCCAGAGAACCGCCGGCACGGGGATCCACGCGGGCCAGGTATCCCTGCCCGGGGGCTCCCGGGAGAAGGGAGAGACCGCCCGGGAATGCGCCCTTCGGGAGACCTCCGAGGAGCTCGGATTCGACACCTCGGGAGTTCGGATCCTCCGGGAACTCAGCCCCCTCCGAGTCCCGCCCAGCCGCTTCCTGGTGCGGCCCTTCGCGGGGGTCCCGGCCGCCCGTCCCGTCTTCCGTCCCTCCCCCGGGGAGGTGGAGGAATGTTTCGAGGCCTCCCTGGAGGAACTACTGGACCCCGCGTCCCGGCAGGAGGACTTCGTGGAACGGGAAGGTCGTCTCTGGCGGATTCCCCTCTTTCGCCTGGCCGGCCGCCGCGTCTGGGGCGCCACGGCGATGATATTGGCGGAATTGAGGGCGGTGGTCGGTGGACGGTAGACGGTGAACAGGAGTGAACACCGTATCGCGGTCGCATCCCATGCTGAAGCGTAGCCAGCCGCAGCGTCCGGATGGCATTTCCGTCCACTCTCCACTGTCCACCGTTCACTTCACCTTGAACCTCAACCGCGTCTTCGATTCCGAGGAATATCGCCCCCTCTCGGCCGAACGAATACCTTTCCTATTTGCTTATATACATTATATTTTTCATAATCAATATTGACGATGTTATATTATCGATATAGAATGATCTTATTACCCCCCTGCAGCAGGAATCCCCGGAGGACGCCGTGTTCGATGACACATTCTACGACCGCCATGCAGACTCCTGGTGGTCCGACACGGACTCCCCCTTCCGCATCATCCGCTACATGATGAACCCCATCCGGTTCGCGTACACCGTCAAGCACTTGGTCCAACGGAATCTGGACTACCGGGGAATGCAGGTCCTGGATGTCGGCTGCGGAGGGGGCTTCCTCACGGAGGAAATATCCAAATTCGGACTTCAGGCGACAGGACTGGATCCCAGCGCTCCTTCCCTGTATACGGCCAAGCGCCATGCCCGGGCCATGAACCTGGACGTATCCTATCTGGAGGGATTCGGGGAAGCCCTGCCCTTCGAGGACGCGTCCTTCGACATGGTCTTCTGCCTGGACGTCCTCGAGCACGTCCGCGACTTCCGGGTCATCGTCCGGGAGGTCAACCGGGTGCTGAAGCCCGGGGGCCTTTTCTTCTTCGAGACCGTGAACCGGACCCTGCTGAGCTATCTCGTGGTCATCCTGGTACTCCAGGAATTCCCCTGGACCAGCCTGATACCCTCGGGGGTCCATGATTGGAAACACTTCATCAAGCCGTCGGAACTGAAGAAATCCCTGGAGGATACGGACCTGGCCCTTCTGGATATGCAGGGAATACTCCCGGGCTGGAACATCCTGTACAACCTCTTCCTGATCCGGAACAAGGCACGGGAACCGATCACCTTCCACAACCTGTGCCGCCTGTTCAAGTGCCACGAATCCCCGTACAAGGGACTCTGCTACATCGGCTTCGCGGAAAAGACGAGGCCGGGCGTCGCGACAGTGGACAGTGAACTGTGAACAGGAGTGATCCCCGAAATACGGCAGAGTTCCCCACTGAAGCGTAGTCGTCCGCCGCCGGGGGTAGACGGTGAACGGGATTGAGTCTAAAACTGCGGTCGAATCCCACGCCTAAGCGTAGTCGTCCGCCGCATACGGTTATCATTTCCGTCCACTGTCCACCGTTCACTGTACCCTGAACCTCAACACCGTCCTCATCTTTTCCTGCGCCGTCTTCCGGGGGTCGGACAGGTAGATTTCCCGGTGGACCTTGGAAAGCCGCCGGAGCCCCCGGGCTTCGCAGAAGGCTTCCATCCGGGCGAAGCTGGCGGGCTCGTCGTCGTAGGGACCGACATGTGTCATCTGTACGCAGGATCCCTCCTCCAGGACCTCGAACCGGGTGTCCTTTAGGCGGGGCAGGGGTTTTTTTGCCCGCACCCTCTCCAGGACCGAGCGGGCGTACTCCGGGGTGACGAAATCCGGCTGGCGGATCATCAGGTCGAAGACGTAGTCGCTCTTGGAGATCCGCGCCCCGCCCCGAGCCTTGGCCTCCTCGGATACGTCCCAGACCCCCTCCAGGGGGAAGACCGAGTACTCTCGGTAGCCCGCGGGGGCGGTCCCCGACTTGGGGGACATCCTCACCGCGTAGGCCAGGGCGTAGAGAACCTGCATGTACTCCGGAAATACCGGTCCGTTGGGGTCCCCGGCCCCCCGGATCGCGAAGAACTCGAACGCCGGCACCGTGACGAGCTCCGGCTTCGTCCCGGGTAGATAATAGGCCTTGTCGGTTTTTTTCCAGTCCAGCTTCATGGTCGTTCCTTCCGGCGTCCGCGGCGCCCCGGCATCCCTCGACGGAAACCGGGGCGGCCGCACCCCGCGCTAGAGCGGCCGCACGGGCTCGCAGATGTCGATTACGAACCTGCCCTCCGGATGGGTGTCCGGTTCGGAGAGGTAGACCTCGTAGCACATACGGTCGTCGGGCTGCCAGCCCGAGGAGGGGAACCATTCCCCCATCAGGGCGTCCCAGGCCTCGCCGAACTGTCCGGGGGCGATCTCGAAGCGGGCCACCGCGAACTTGCCGCCCGGGATGGTCATGAGGTTGATGTCCCCCGAGACCTCCGTGCCGGGCGGCACGGTCAGGCAGGCGCTGGATCGGAGCTTGGAATCCTCGGTGGCCTCCGGCGAGTCGTGGTAGACCGCCAGGGTCTTGGCCCCCGGCAGGGCGAAGAGCCCCCGGGGCCCCGCCCAGCGGGCCAGGCGTCCGAAGGCCTCGGGGATCCCGTCGAAGGGCCCCACGTGTCGGGCGTAGGCTACCGTGAGTTCCGGCAGGTCCTTGATCTCGACCTTGTACGAAAGCTTTGCCATGTCCTTCCTCCTTGTCCCGTCCGGGACGATGGAGAGAGGATACCCGTCTCCGTCGGGCTCTTCTTTCCGGCCCTTGCGGTCCGCTTGACCGGGCGTGCCCTCCCCTTGACCCCGGCTGCTCTCCTCGCGAAGGTTCCGGCGGCCCTCCCGGCCCAGGTCCCTCCACTCCGAGGCGGTGACCCCGAACCGTTCCTTGAAGGCCCGGGCGAATACCGAGGGGCTCGAAAATCCCGAGGCCAGGGCGATCTCCGTCACCGAGAGGCCCGGATTGTCCGCCAGAAGGGCGGCGGCGCGCTGGAGGCGGACCCTCTTGAGAAAGTCCGAGACCGTCTCCCCGACGACCCCCGAGAAGACCCGGTGGAAGTGGAACCGGGAGAACGCCGCGGCGTCGGCGATCTCGTCCAGACCGATGTCATCCCCGAAGCGGGCGTAGATGAAATCCACCGCCCGTTCGATCCTCCCGAGATACTCCCGCCGGAGAAGCTCCTGCCGGGTCATCTCAAAGCTCCCGCACCATCTCGTACTGGCCGACCCCGGGGCCGATCCCGCAGGACCGGAAAAATCCGAGGGTCGCCCCGTCGTCGGACTGGACGTTCACGTAGCGGATCGAGGAACCGGTCCGCGAAGCGAGGGTCCGGAGCAGGGCCGTGCCGATCCCCCGGCGGCGGAGGTCCCGGTCCACGGCCAGCTGCCAGATAGTCCCGCTCGGGGATGCGATGAGGTGTCCCGCGGACCTCCCCGCAAGGCGGGCTTCGAGCACGACCAGGGGCTCCGCGGCCCGGCGGACCGAATCGTCGGAGTTCTGCCAGGAAGGCTCCCAGTCCCGGCGGGCCGCGGCGGCTTCGGCGTCGAGCCTCTCCCGCCCCGTCTCCCCGACTTCCAGGCCCGCCGGTGCGGGCCGCTCGGGATCCGCGAAGATCCCGCCGGGGCATTCCAGGGACCGGGTCACCTCGAACCCCGCCTTGACGTAGGTCCGGAAGGCGGGAAGATTGTCCCGGATCACCTCCAGCACGTAGCGCCGGATGCCCAGGGCC
>JBGSPT010000027.1:0-5510 GCA_041738475.1 Treponematales bacterium | reverse complement strand
GGGGGCCAACGATCAGGTCCGTTCGGGCGCCCGCGGCTTGGCCGAGGAGGTCCGGGAGACGGAGACCCTGGCGGAGGGCATCCGCCGGATCGCGGGCCGGATCGCCGAGGAGGGGGCGGGGCTCCGGAAGGAAGTGGACGGCTTCCTGGAGTTCATCGCCCGGAAGACCAGCCAGGACGCCAAGTCCCTGACCATCCAGGCCGCCCGGTACCTGGAGGAGAACGGCATGGAAGCCGCGGAACGTGCCTTCCTGGCGGAGGGACGCTTCCGATTCGGGGACATCTACGCCTGCGTGGTGGACGGCCAGGGCCGCTGGGTCATCTATCCCCCGAAGCCGGAGAACAAGGGCCAGAGCATCATGGGCTTCGTGGATCCCGACGGGGTCCGGATCGGCGAGCGCATCCTTGCCGCAGGACGGCTGGGGGAGGGCTGGACCGAATACAAGTGGAACAATCCCCTTACCGGCCGGGTCCAGGACAAGCTAACCTACGTGAAGGTCGTCACGGGCACGGACTTGGTGGTGTACGTGGGGATCTACGTGTAGCGGGGGGCGTTGGGAGCGGATCGGTATCCGCGGACCGCCTCGAGGCATGGCCACCGACGCGGAAAAGGCCGCCCCGGAACTGTCTCCGGAGCGGCCTTTCTGTAGATCGGCGAAGCCCAGCGGGCTTCGCCGCCGCTAATCCGGCGTATGCCGGATTAGCGCCATTTGGCCAGGTCCAGTTCCTTCTCGGTCTTGGACACGATGGCGGTGCCGGCCAGGTCGCCGGTGACGTTGAGGGAGGTGCGGCCCATGTCCAGGAGGGCGTCGATGCCCAGGATCATGGCGTAGGCGGCGGCCACGGCGCTGCCCGCCTCGACCTTGAGGCCGATGGACTCGAGCACCATGAGCAGCATGATCGCGCCGGCTCCGGGGACGCCCGCGGTGCCGATGGAGGCCAGGGTGGCGGTGATGATGACCGTCAGCTGCTGGTTGAAATTCAGGGGACGGCCGGTGGCGTAGCCGATGAACATGGCGCAGACGCCCAGGTAGATGGCGGTGCCGTCCATGTTGATCGTGGCGCCCAGGGGCAGGGTGAAGGAGGAAATGCTCCTGGGAATGCCCAGCTTCTCCTCGGCAACCCGCAGGGTGATGGGCAGGGTTCCGCCGGAGGAACGGGTGACGAAGGCCGTGATCATCGCTTCGTTCGCGCCTTTCAGGAACTTGACGAGCCCGAGCTTGAAGACCGCCAAGAAACCGCCGTAGGTGAGCACCAGATGGACCAGGAGGCCGAGGTAGACCGTGAGGGTCACGACCAGGAGGGGTCCCAGGGCCTTGGCGCCCTGCTGGGCGAAGACGATGGAGATGAGAACGAAGACGCCGATGGGGGCGTACTGCATGATTCCGTGGACGATCTTATACATCGTCTCCGCCCCGGCGTTGCAGATCTCGAACAGGGTGTCGGCGCTCTTGGCGACCGCCGGGTTCTTGGAATCCTTCACGAAGGAGATTCCGAGCCCGAATACCACGGCGAAGAAGATGATCGGCAGGACGTCGCCCTTGGCCAGGGATTCGACGGGGTTGGTCGGGACGATGTTGAGCAGGATCTGCGCGATGGTCGGTACCGCCGCTTCTTTGCCCTTGATGTCCGCTGCGCCCATGATATTGAAGCCCGCGCCGGGCTGGAAGATGTTCGCGAACACCAGCCCTATAAGGACGGCGACGGCGGAGGTTAGGAGGTAGAACACCAGGATCTTGACGCCCACCCGCCCGAGCCGGGAGGGGGCGATGCTGGCGGCTCCGGCGATCAGGGAGAAGAGGATGACCGGTACGACGATCATTTTCAGCAGCCGGACGAAGAGGTCTCCGAAGAACTTCACGTTGTCCACGTAGGGTTTCACCGCGTTGGGCATGAAGCCCAGGACGACCCCGACGATCGCGCCCAGGATCAAGCCGACCAGGATACGCGTGAGCAGATTGGTGTTGAAGTACCAGCCCAGCGCGCCTTTCTTGCCTTCCGACATGTTGGCCTCCAGAAATAAAGAATGTTCCGGCCGCCCTGTACGGACGGCGCGGATAGAGTCATCCCAGTGTAGGGCCGATTCGCGGAGTCCGATATGCACCAAAGGGAGTATATTTCCGCCCCCTCGACGGGTATGTGCTTACCGCATACACCATTCGGTCCAAGGGGCGCGGGCTTCCCGGCCGTCGAAGACCGGACAAGAATTTTGGGGCGCGGCGGGGAAAGCCCGCCGTGCCGCCGGATTATACCAGCCTCTCGTCCAGGGCCTTGCGGACGATCTCAGCCTTGGAGGAGACGTTCAGCTTCTGGTAGATATGGAGGATGTGCTTCTTGGCGGTGGAGCCGGCGATATGGTGCCGTTCCGCAAGCTCCCGGTAGGTGAGGCCGTCCACGATATCCCGGAGGACCTCCCGCTCCCGGGGCGTGAGGCCGTAGTCCGCCGCCTTTCCGGTGCCGCCCCGGCGTATCTCTTCCAGGATGCGCCGGGCCACGGTGGGGCTGATGGGCGAGCCCTCGTCCTTGGCGCTCAGGATCTGCTCCAAAAGCTGTTCGGGCTTGGTGTTCTTGAGGATGTAGCCCTTGGCCCCGGCCTTGATGGAGTCCAGGATCCTGTCCTCCTCCTCGAAGATGGTGAGGATGAGGACCGCGAGGTCCGGGTGGCTCTCCAGGAGGATCCGGGTGGCCTCGATCCCGCTCATCCCCGGAAGGTGGATGTCCATGAGCACGATGTCGGGCTCGGGGTTCTCCGCCATCCAGGCCAGGAGATCCTCCGCCCTTCCGAAGCAGCCCGCCACCCGGATGCGTTCGTCCATGCCCAGGAAATACCGCAGACCTTCCCGGACCTCCTTCTCGTCCTCCACGATGGCCACAGCGGTGCGGCCGGATCCGCTATCGGTTTTCATGGCTCTCCTTCCGGGCGGGCAGGAGTGCTGAGTACTCTACGCCCCTGCCCGGCGTTGAGCGCACGGAAACCTTCCCTCCCAGCCGCTCCACCCGGTACCGTACGTTCGCCAAGCCGAAGGCTCCGGCCCGGGTTTCCGCGGGATCGAAGCCCACGCCGTCGTCGGAGAACCGGAGCAGGATGCCCCGGGGGCCCGAGGAGAGCCGGAGCCGCACCCGTGTGGCCCCGGAGTGCTTGAGGGCGTTGCTGACCAGCTCCTCCAGGACCTTCTCGATCTCCGTGCGCGGCTCCTCCCCCAGCTCCCGGAGGAACCTCCGGTTCCGGATCCGGCAGTCGAAATCGATGTCCCGGGACTCCAGCCTCTGGCGGATCCCGGCGGACACGAACTTGACCAGGTCCGAACCCATCCGGTCGTCCTCGTGCATGCCCCGGACGATGCCCCGCAGGCTGGCCACGGCCTCGAGGCAGTTGGCCTCGATCCTCTCCAGCATCTCCCGGAGCTTTTCGGGTCCCTCCTTGGCCAGGTCCTTGGCCACTCCGCCGCAGAAGAAGATGTTCGTCAGCTTGGCTCCTATGGTGTCGTGCATGTCCCGGTAGATCCTTCGGCGTTCCTCGGCGACCCGGAGCCGGGTGTTCTCCTTCTGGAGCTGCCAGATCTCCTCGGTCCGCTGGCGGACCTTGTCCTCCAGGTTCCGGGAATATCCGTCCACCTCGTCCACGAGCATGTTGAACTCCTCCCCGAGGACGCCGAACTCGTCGCCGGACCGGACCTGGACCCGGGCCGTCTTGTCCCCCCCCTTCAGCCGGTTGATCACCGTCACGATGCCGGACAGGGGGGAGAGGATGAGCCGCCCCGTGATGCCCGCAAGGGCCAGGGTGAGCATCAGCATCAGGATGATCTCCACCATGCTGATGAGGTTGAGGAGGTTGCGCATGGATTCCAGGATGGAGCCCAAGGGCATGCCCACGACCACCGTCCAGTCCGCCCGGGAGGTCCTCTTGTAGACGAAGTGGATATCCTCGTCGTCGATGGCGGTCGTGAAGGCCCCGGAGGGTCCCCGCAGGGATTCCGGGCTTATGGGCAGGGCGAACCCCAGCTGGCTGGGATCCGCGGCCTGGTCCCCGGGGAACTGGCTGGCCACCACGACCCCCGTGGAGCTCAGCAGGAAGGCCTTTCCCTGTTTCGGGATATCCAGGCCCTCCAGGATCCTCCGCAGGTCCTCCAGCAGGATGTCCAGTCCCAGTACCCCCACCTGCGATCCGTCCTTCCCGATCACGGGCAGGGCGCAGGTGATCCCGATATCGTCGACGCTGGCGTAGATGTAGGGGTCCGATATGGCGAAATCGCCCTTTTCCACCGCCGTGCGGTACCAGGGCCGGACCCGGGGATCGTAGCCCGGCGGGAAGCTCGGCCTATGGTCGACGAAGCCCTTGCCCGTCCCCCATTCGAACATCCGACCGTCCTCGGTGCCCAGGTAGATCGCCCGGAGGTACCGGGCCCGGGGCAGGACGGTGGCCACGAAGAGATCCCCCATGGCCTCCTCGTCCGCGGAGAGCACCGCCCGGGTGCCCGCCAGGCCCCGGGCCAGGTGCTCCATCTCCTCGAAGAACTGGCCCAGGCGCTTGTCCGTCTGGTCCAGGATGGTCTCGGACAGCTCGTCCGCGGCGGCCAGGGCGTAGTCCCCCAGGACGTTCCGGGTGATCAGGAAAATACCCACCAGGAAGGCCAGCACCGAGAGGGAGATGAAGAGGATGAACTTCTGGCTTATGCCCCAGCGCCCTTCCTTCACCGGCCGCCCTCCTGCTGGATGGCGGAATTATATAAGCCCGCCGCCGCGGGGGGCAAGGAAATCCGGCCCGTACCCTCGGAGGTCCGGGCACCGGGGCTCATGAATCCCCGTCCGGGCCGCCCAGGCCGAGGGCCGCCCGTACGAGCTCCTCGCTCAGATCCCATAGCCTCCGGGCGGCTTCGGGGTCCAGGGCGCGGGTCGAGGGGGCGAGTTGCCGGCAGTCCTTCCAGTAGAGCCCCGTGCGCCCCCGCAGTTCCGGCGAGGAGACCAGACAGGCGATCCCTTCCGCCGGCACCTCCGGGGAGGTCCCGGCAAGCCGCCTCAGCCGCCATCCCAGGCCGGTCAGGGTACGGCCGTGCTTGAGCCCCATGTCCGTGTGGACCAGTCCGGGATCGAGGGCGAATACCGTTACCGTGGACCCGGGACCCAGGCGGCGGGCCAGCTCCCGGACGAAGAGGACGTTGGCCAGCTTGGACTGGCCGTAGGCTCCCAGTCCGGAATACCCCAGGCTGCGGGACGGATCCACCCAGCGGATCCGCCCGAAGCGGTGTGAGGCGGAACTTACGACGACGATCCGGCCGTCGGGGACGGCGGAAAGGCGGGGCAGGAGGGCCGTGGTGAGCAGGAAGGGGGCCAGGTGGTTTACGGCGAACTGGGTTTCCAGACCCTCGGAGCTCAGGGTTCTCCGGTCCGTGTACACCCCCGCACAGCTGACCAGGACGTCGATCCCCTCCGGAATCGCCCCCAGCCGGGCGGCCAGGTCACGGGCCTCAGCCATGGAGGACAGGTCGGCCAGGTCGAAGGCGGGGGGCGGTG
>JBGSPT010000020.1:0-2397 GCA_041738475.1 Treponematales bacterium | reverse complement strand
GCCCGGGCGGCCCGGTCCAGGGCTTCCACGCAAGCCAGGGCCGTATGGAGCGCGGATTCCAGGATCTCCGGAGGCTCGTCCGCTGGGGCCCGGACCGAGTCGCAGAGGTTGGCCGCGGGATCGAAGACCATCTCCACGCAGGGGTAGGCGGCCGGAGCGGAGCCCGGGGCCCGGACGGCGACTACCGCCAGCTCCTTAGAGAAGTCGACCTTGGCCTCCAGGAAGCTCGGCCCGGGCAGGGGCTCGTCCTCGGGGCCCGAAAGGATCCGGACCCCCCGGCCGTCGTAGCCGCCCCGGCGGAGCTTCTGGACCACCGGAAATCCTCCGACCCGGCCGGCCCGGGAGCGGAGGGCCTCGGCGCGGTCGGCGGGGGACAGGGCGGCAAGATCGTCGGGCAGGTCGGTCCAGGGGGCCTGGGGAAGACCCGCCTCGTCCCAGAGCCGCTTCTGAAGGCCCTTGTCCTGGATCCGCTCGAGGACCGCGGAGCCCGGCAGGACGGGGATCCCCCGGGCTTCCAGCTCCTTGAGGGCGTCCGTGCTGACGTGCTCGATCTCGTAGGAAACTACGTCCACCCGGCCGCCCAGGTCCAGGACGGCCTCGGGATCCGAAAGGTCCCCGATGAGCACCTCGTCGGCAAGGTCCGCTCCCGGCGAAGGAAAGTCCGGGCTCAGAACGGCAAACCAGGAGGGATATTTACGGGCTTCCTCGATGGTCATGCGGCCCAGCTGGCCGCCCCCGAGGAGGCCGATCCGGCGGAGCGCCACCTCAGCCCTCCCCGTCGGGGTCCCCGCCGGATCCGTCGAGTCCGGCCTGCCCGCCCTCCCCGAATCCGAGGTCCGGGCCGGAGCCCCCCCTCGGGGATCGGCCCGGGTCCGGCCGGCCGGCCACGTCGGGATTGCGCATGACGTCCCGGGGTTTGGAGCCCTGGGAGGGGCCGACGATCCCCTTCTCCTCCATCATCTCCACCAGGCGGGCGGCCCGGTTGTACCCGATCTTGAGCCGCCGCTGGAGGTAGGAGGCGCTGGCCTTGCCCTGCTGGAGCACGATCTCCAAAGCCTTCTCGAACAGGGGATCATCCCCCTCGTCGTCGAAGAGCGAGGGGCTTCCGTCCTCCTCGTCCTCGTCGAAGAAGATCTCGTCGTCGATGTAGTCCGGCTGGCCCAGGGTCTTCACGTGCCCCACGACCCGCTCCACCTCCTCCTCGGACACGAAGGCGCCCTGCATGCGCACCGGGAAGGCGTCCTGGGCGGTGGACACGAGCATGTCCCCCTTGCCCAGGAGCTTTTCCGCCCCCACCGCGTCGATGATGATCCGGGAATCGAACTTGCTGGCCACCATGAAGGCCACCCGGCTGGGGATGTTGGCCTTGATGAGCCCCGTGATCACGTCGATGGAGGGCCGCTGGGTGGCCAGGACCAGGTGGATGCCCACCGCCCGGCTCATGGCGGCCAGACGGGCCAGGGTGCTCTCCAGCTCCTTGCCCGTGGTGGCCATGAGGTCCGCGAACTCGTCGATCACCACCACGATGTAGGGCATGGCATCCGCGGCGAACTCGCGCTCCTTGACCCGGCGGTTGTAGCTCTTGATGTCCCGGACCCCCACCCCGTCCAGGAGGCTATAGCGCCGCTCCATCTCGCAGATGCAGTACTGGAGGGCCTGGAAGGCCCGCTTGGGCTCCGTGACCACCGGGGTGAGCAGGTGGGGGATCCCGTTGTAGAGCTTGAGCTCCACGATCTTGGGATCGATGAGGAGGAGCTTCACCTCGTTCCAGCTCTTCCGGTACAGGATGGACAGGATGATGGAGTTCACCAGGACGGACTTGCCGGATCCCGTGGCCCCGGCGATCAGGAGGTGGGGCATCTGGGTGAGGTCGATGATCTGGACCTCCCCGGCTATGTCCTTGCCCAGGGCCAGGGGGATCTCGAACTTGGCGGCCCGGAAGACGTCGGTCTCCACGATCTCCCGGAAGCTCACCACCGAGCGCTTGTCGTTGGGCACCTCGATGCCCACCGCGTGCTTGCCCGGGATGGGCGCCACGATGCGGACGCTGGAGGCGGCCAGGCGCAGGGCGATGTTGTCCGAGAGGTTCACGATCTTGGAGAGCTTGACCCCCGGGGCCGGGAGGATCTCGAACATGGTGACCACCGGACCCCGACGGATCCCGGTGACCTCCGCCTCGATGTTGAACTCCGCCAGGGTGTCCCGCAGGACGTCCGCGGAGCGTCGGGTCTTGTCGTCGATGACCCAGTACTGTCCGTCGGGATACACGGTCAGGATGTCCGTGGGCATCGAGTACGCCGCGATGTGGATGGTCTTGGGCGCCCTCCGGGGGGCGGGAGGCACGGACTCGAAGACGGGCTGGGGATGCCGGCCTGCCGGGGATCCGCCGGATGCCGC
>JBGSPT010000018.1:0-2123 GCA_041738475.1 Treponematales bacterium | reverse complement strand
CTCGACCTCCCCCTCGGATTGGCCCGCGGGCATCGGACTCGCGTTCTACGACGGCGGCGAGTGCCTGCGCAACCTGGACGAGCATGCCGCCGCGGTCCGGCGTCCCCGGGGCTACTCCTGCGAGGAGCTGGGCGGCTTGGGGTACTACGTCGACGGGGATCCCTCCCGCTTTGCGCGGATCTCGGAGATCTTCCCCGAATTCACGAGCCCCGACGGAACGGGCTGCCTGCGCTACGTGGACGTCCTGGCGGCTCCGGAGGCCTACATCGCCACCTGGCAGCAGTCCCGTCCGGACGGTTCCCAAGCCCTTATGATCCACCGGGTGACGCGGTAACACAGGGCCCCGCGGCCGTTCCGGGAAGGGCGGGGTCCCGCCGGGAATCCCGAGTTGCGTCGGGCTGTCCTGTTCTCTATACTTCACGATATGGAACGGATCGTCCTCGTGGTCGACGACTCCCTGGTCGCCCGGCTCGGCATGAAGAACATCCTCAAGGATTCCGGCTTCTCCGTCGCCGAGAGCGCGAGCGGCGAGGAGGCCCTGGAGAGGATCCGGGGCGGCTTGTCCCCGGCGGCGGTCCTCCTCGACCTGACCATGCCCGGCATCGGCGGAATCGAGACCCTGCGGGAGATGAAGCGGCTGGCTCCCGGTCTGCCCGTCCTGGTCGTGACCGCGGATATACAACGGCGGACCCTGGAGGAAGCCCGGGCCGCGGGCGCCTTCGATGTGCTCCGGAAGCCCGCGGAACGAGGAGAGGTGCTGGACGCCCTTGTCCGGGCCGCGGTATCGCCTTGAAGACCGAGGATTTTGACCCCCTGGAACTCGACGCTCTCCGGGAACTCATGAACATCAGCTTCGGCCGGGCCGCCGCGTCCCTGTCCGAGGTCATCGACGTGACCGTCGTGCTTTCGGTCCCCAGGATCGACTTCGTCCGTCTGGATGCCCTGGCCGAGTACATCCGGGGTGAGGCGGAGGGCTCGGCTTCCTTCAATATGGTGGAGCAGTTCTTTTTCGGCCGTTTCGAGGGATCCAGTTTCCTGCTCCTGCCCGAGGAGGAGGGCCGCCGCCTGGTGTCCATGCTCACCCAATCCGATCGGCCCGAGGGAACGTCCCTGGACGCCCTGGAGCGGGAGACGGTCATGGAGATAGGGAACATCATCATCGGCGCCTGTGTGGGAAAGCTGGCCGAACTGCTCGGGGACGTGGTGACCTACAGGCCGCCCAAGATCTACACGGGACCCTTCGACTCGGAACTGTTGAAGCGCTATCTGTCCTCCGGCCCCCGCCTGGCCCTGGTGATGAAGACCCTGTTCCAATTCGAGTACCGGGAAGTATACGGCCTGCTCTTTCTGGTTATGACGAACGACGGCATCGAGTGGCTTCGAAGGGCCGTGTCGGGGTATATCGAGCGGACGATATGATCGCGGACTATCTTGGACAGATCGTCGAGGTCCTCGGACACGGGGTGTTCGCCGTGGATGCCGGGGGGCGGATCGTCTACTGGAACCGATGGATGGCCGACACGACCGGAATCGAGAGGATTGTCGCGGAAGGCAAGACGATCTACGAACTCTATCCGGACATGCGCTCCGACGCGTTCCGCAGGAACCTGAAGAGCGTGCTGGCCTTCGGGAACTTCGCCTTCTTCTCCCAGAAAGTGCACGGATGGCTTCTCCCGATCCCCGCTCCCCCGGATTCGCCCCCCGGATACCCGCGGATGCAGCAGAACTGCCGCATGGGCCCGATCCGGGTCGAGGGGGAGGTCCGCTATGCCTTCGTGATCATCGAGGACGTCACGGAGGCCGTGGACAACGAACGGAAGCTCGCGGACGCCGCGGTGCGCGACGTCCTGACCGGAGCCTATAACCGGCGGCGGTTCGAGGAGCGCTTCGACGACGAGGTCCGCAGGGCCGAGCGGTACGGCCGGGGCCTGTCCCTGATCCTGCTGGACATCGACCGCTTCAAGAGCGTGAACGACGAGCTGGGACATCCCTTCGGCGACGAGGCCCTGCGCGAGGTGGCGCTGCGCTGCGGTTCCGTTGTCCGATCCACCGATGTGCTCTGCCGCTACGGCGGGGAGGAGTTCTGCGTGGTGCTGCCGGAGACGGAAATCACGCGCCATTTC
>JBGSPT010000007.1:0-3271 GCA_041738475.1 Treponematales bacterium | reverse complement strand
GGGCGCTGGAGCCGACGCCGCAGCCCAGGTCCAGCACATGGTCCGGGGCGGTGTCGGCCAGGCGCCGGAGGATCCGCCTCTCCACGGAACGGAGGGCTTCCCGGGGACCTGGGCAGTCCGGATCCCAGACGGCCCGGTGGATCACCCCCTCGGAGCGTCCCGGGCCCCAGCGGAGCATTCGGCGGGTGTTTTCCTCGTAGTAGCCCAGGACGTCCGGGCCGGTTCCGACGGGTTGGTTCAGCATATTCCTCACCGGTCGGCGAATTCTCGCCCGGCGCCTCCCCGCTGTCAAGGAAGAACGGCTCCTCGGCTTGACACCCCGCCCTTCCCGGCCTAGCTTGATCGGACAAGCCATGAACGCCGCGGATGCCCGATTCGTAGAATACCTCCACGCCAAGCGGTCCGTGGACGACCGGTCCCTGCATCCCCGGGTCTGGGCCGCCTTTCTCCGGGAAGCCGGGGCGCTGCGGAGCCGGGGTCCCCTGGAGATCGCGGAGCTCGGCGCGGGGATCGGCACCATGTGCGAGAGGGTGTTCCGGGCCCTGGGCGCCGAGGGACTTAGGTACCACCTGGTGGACGAGAATCCCGGCCTCCTCGAAGAGGCGGCCCGACGGATACCGGTCTGCCGCTCTCCGGAATCCGGCACTCCGCCGGACTCTGTCCGGGACTCTGTCCGGGACTCCGTCCTGTTCCATCCCGGGGACGCGGCGGCCTGGCTGGACGGGCTGCCCGAGGGCCGGATTTTCCAGGCGGTCCTGGCGAACGCCTTCCTGGACCTGGTGGATATTCCCGCGGTCCTGGACCGGGTCTTTTCCCGGCTCGGTCCCGGGGGTCTGGGGTATTTCACCATCAACTACGACGGGGAGACTGATTTCCTTCCGGCCCTGGAGGGCGACGGGGAGATCCTGGCCGCCTACAACGGGAGCATGCGGGAGCGGAAGGGATCGTATTTCGGAACCGACGCCTCGGGTTCCCGGATCCTCGAGTACCTCCTGGACCGGGGCTGCCCCGTCCTCGACGCGGGGGCCTCCGACTGGGTCGTGGCCCCCCGGCCGGACGGGGAGGGCCGGTCCGGGTACACCCGGGACGAAGAGACCTTCCTCCGGGCCATCCTGGGCATGGTGGAGGATTCTGTGTCCCGGTCAACCTGCGATCCGGGGATTCTTTCGAGTTGGCTGGAAACCCGCAGGAGGCAGGTGGAGAAGGGGAAGCTGGTGTACATAGCCCACCAGCTGGACATCCTGACCCGAAAGCCTCTCTGACCGGCGGGGCTCGGATTCCCGGCCGCCCCGAGCGCTCAGCCCTTCTTCCGGACCAGGCCTGCCAGAAACTCCACGATCCGCCCCATGCTCTCATCCCAGGTCGGAAGGCGTTCTGCGCTTTCCCGGGCTTTCCGGGACATTGCCTGGAGCAAGGCCGGATCGTCCGCCAGGGCGGAAAGTCGGCCGGCCAGGGTCTCGGCGTCGCCCCAGGGTATCCGGAATCCGTTTTCCCCCTGGATTACGATCTCCCCGGCGCCCCCCAGGTACCCGGCGATTACGGGCAGACCGTATGTGAGGGCCTCGGCGTACACGATCCCGAATCCCTCGCACTGGGACGGCACGGCCAGGAGGTCGTGGTTCCGGAAGATCCCCGGCAGTCCGGGATCCTCCGGGGCCCCGAGCCAGGAAACCCGGGATTCGAGGCCGGTTTCCCGGATCCTCCCGAGGACCCGGGCGGCGTACCCGGGATCCGGGTCCGTCGGGCCCGCGATCGTGAGGGACCAGGGACGGTCGGGGATCCGGGCCAGGGCGTCGACCAGGACATGAAGGCCCTTCCTGTGGATGACGTTCCCCAGGAAGAGGATTCGCAGGGTCCGCCCCCGCCTCCCCCCGGATCCGGACCCGTACGGGAATCCGGCCAGCCGATCCTTGCCCGGCAGGGCGAGCACCCAGGGCTTCCCCGGGGACCCCGGAGTCCCTCCGACCCCGGGGCCCAGGACCTCCTCCACGGAGCTCCGGGTGAACTCGCTGTTGAAGATGTAGCCGTCCAGTCCCGCCAGGAAGGCCCGCTCGAGGTGCCGGGCCGCGGCCCGCTCCAGGGGCGGCCCCTCCTCCAGGGACTTGAGGTGATGGACCAGCCCGATCCGGGGCGCCGGGACCCTGCGCTTAAGGGCACGGTTCAAGAGGAAGAGGGAAGGGTGGTTCAGCTCGTCCTGGACGATGACGTCGGGGCTCCAGTCCTCGGCCGTCCGGATCAGGGAGGGATCCGCGTTCCCGGCCAGGTTCGCCAGGTAGGGCGCCCGGAGCTTCTGGGAGTAGACCCGGACCGGGTGCCCCTCCGCCTCCAGGCGGCGCACCAGGGTCCGGTCGTAGAGGTAGCCCCCGGAGAGGGTTTCCAGGCTTCCGTAGACGACCAGCAGGACCCTCACGGCCGGGACAGCTCGTACCGTGCCCAGGCCGCATCGCTCTCCCAGAGGGTCACCCGGACCGTGGTGATTCGGGGATCGTCCAGGGGACCGGAAAGCCGCTCCGCCAGGAACCTGGAGAAAAGCTCGATGCTGGGATTCTGCCCCTGAAATTCGGGCAGTTCGTTCAGGAGTCTGTCCCGGTACCGGTCGATCACCGTCCCGAGGATCTCCTCCACCCGCAGGATGTCTACGAGGTAATTGTGGGAATCCAGGGTGCGGCCTTCCAGTTCCAGATCCAGTACGTACCTGTGGGCGTGGGGTTCGCATTCCCGGCCCCAGTCGCCGCCGATGAGGTAGTGGGACGCGATGAAATCCTTGCGCACCATGAGGGAATGCATTTTCCCGCCTCCTTCGGATCCTCAGTACTCGAAAACCACCTGCAGCATGTCCGGATGTCCTTCCTGGATCAGCCGGTAGGCCTCGGCGCAGGAAGCCAGGGGGAATCGATGGGTCACCAGCCGGGACGGGCCCAGGCGGGCGATCTCGCTCCAGGCGGTCTCCGCCCTGCGTTCCCGGGTCCACCTCCCGGTCAGCTCCGGGGCGATCGTGCTCACCTGGCTCGAGAAGATGTCGACCCGGTTCCGGTGGAAGTTCCCGCCCAGGGCGACCGGATAGGTCTTGGTTCCGTACCAGGAACCCACGCAGAGCCGGGAGTGGTAGCCGCAGAGCCCGAGGGCGGCGTCCAGGGCCCCGGGGTTTCCGGTCAGCTCGTACACCAGGTCCATATCGCCCTCCGGCCCCGGCTCCCCGAGGCAGGAGGCGGCCCCCAGATCCAAGGCCGCCCTGCGCCGCGGTTCCCGGATGTCCAGCCCGACCAGGGCC
>JBGSPT010000452.1:0-1707 GCA_041738475.1 Treponematales bacterium | reverse complement strand
GGCCCTGTTCGCCGCGGCCCTGGCCTTCCCCGCCTCCCGGGCCGTCACGGGGCCGGTGCTCCGCCTGGCCCGATCCATGCGCGCCGTCGAGGGAGGGGATCTCTCCATCCGGGTCGAGCCCTCCGGGGAGGACGAGCTGGGGGATCTGGCTCGATCCTTCAACGCCATGACCGAGGAGCTGGCGGAACTGCTCCGGAGCGCCGTGAAGCGGCAGGAACTCCTCCGGGAAGCCGAACTCCGGGCCCTGGCCGCCCAAATGAATCCCCACTTCCTGCACAACACCCTGGCCGCCATCAAATCCCTCTCCAAGCTCGGCCGGAACGCCGAGGCCGCCGAGGCGGCCACCCTGTTGGGGAAGATCCTGCGCGCCGGCTCCTCCCGGCGGGACGAGTTCACCACCGTCGGTCAAAGCCTCGGCCTGGTGCGGGACTACCTGGCGGTGGAGCGTATCCGCTTCGGCGACCGTTTCCGGTTCCGGATCGAGACGAACCCGGCCCTGGAATCCGTGCCCATCCCCCCCCTGGTCCTGGAACCTCTGGCCGAGAACGCCCTTACCCACGGCTTGGAGCGCAAGCGGGGTCCGGGGACCCTCAGGATATTCGGAGCCCTTGAAGGAGGGGAGGCCCGTATCTCCGTGGAGGATGACGGCCCGGGGATGACTCCGGAAGCCCTGGACGGGCTGCGCCGGCTCCTGGAAAAAGGATCCGTGCCGGAGGAGGACCACGGCATGGGGCTGGCCGGCACGAACCGCAGGCTGAGGCTGGAATACGGCCCCGGCTACGGGGTTGCCGTCGGGCCCGGTCCGGACGGGAAGTCCGGGTTCCGGGCTACGATCCGCATTCCCGCGGGGGGCGTCCCGGAGGCGGGCCCGTGAGGCGCCTCCTGATATCGGAAGACGAGGAACTCTTCCGCAGGGAGCTGGAGATGACGGTCCCCTGGGAGGACTGGGGCTTCGTCCTGGTCGGGGCCGCGGAGGACGGGGCCCAGGCCTGGGACCTGATCCGGGAGCGCAGGCCGGAGGCGGTCCTCACGGACATCCGCATGCCCGTCCTGTACGGCATCGAGCTCATGCGCCGGACCGCGGAACTGCCCGCCCCGGAGCGTCCGCTCTTCGTCATCGTCTCGGGATACGCGGATTTCCGCTACGCCCAGGAGGCGGTCCGGCTGGGAGCCTTCGACTACCTGCTCAAACCCATGGGCGACGACGTCCTGGAGGGAACCATGCGCCGGGCGGCCGCGGAACTCGAACGACGGGAGGCCCGGACCGCGCGGTTCCGGTCCGGAGGGTCCGAACCCGGGGAAGCCTTCTTCCGCAGGTACGTCCCGAGCAGGATCCGGGAGCCCGGGGACGCCTACGTGGAGGCGGCGGTGGAGGAGATCTCCCGCAGGTACCTTTCGGACCTGGGACCGGAAGCCGTGGCGGAAGCCCTGGGCATTTCCGGCGACCACCTGGCGCGGCTGTTCAAACGCCGCACCGGATTCACCTTCAACGAGTATCTCACCCGCTACCGGATCCAGAAAGCCGTTGAACTGCTCCGGGATCCCTCGGTCCGGGTCGGCGAGGTGGCCGATCTCTGCGGATACCGGGACCCCCGATACTTCAGCGCCCTGTTCCGCAGGCTCGTCGGGATGACCCCCAGCGAGTTCCGCTCCGGCAGGGGCCGGCCGCGGGGCAGCTGAGCTCCGGCCCGGTTTCCGCTCGGGGCC
>JBGSPT010000446.1:0-2153 GCA_041738475.1 Treponematales bacterium | reverse complement strand
GTGCCGTCGGGATTGGGAATTCCCCCGCCCGCCAGGAAGGCGTCGGTGTCCGGATTCCCGGGGGCGAGCCGGATCCGTACGGCCCGGGCTGCCCGTTCCGCCGCCAGGGCCGCGGAAGCCCGGTCAGGGGCCTGGGATATCACGTTTCCGCACTTTTCCACGTTGTTGGAGGGGAACACAAGCCGGTCCCCCGCGGCTGCGCGGAAGAAGACTTCCTTCACGTAGGGCTCCGCCCGTGCGGCCCGCTCCCCGGACACGGAAGCGGCGATCCCGGGAATGCTGATGAAGGCCCGCTCCGCGGAAACCCAGTCCCGCTTGGGCTTCACGTCCCGGGGAGCCGTGCCCACCGCTATATCCAGGGCTCCCGCGGCGGGATCCACCCCGGAGGCGTAGGGATAGGTCCAGCCGGACATGTAGCCCCCCGAGAGCCGGGCGGCGATCTCGCCCACATAAGCCCCCCGGGCGGTCAGCTTGATGTCCCCCTTGGCCGCCCCGTTCCGGATTCCCAGGGCCCGGATCCCGGCCTCGAAGACCCGGATCACCTCGGCCGTGTCGATCTCCGGGAAGGCCGTGGGCATGGTGTGCCCCATCTCCACGAAGTAGGGGGCGAAGGTGATGTGCCGGTCCGCGATCCCGCAAAGGTGGACCGTCCCCTCGTGGACCAGGGCGTCCAGGCTGAACTCGGGCCCCTCCAGGTATTCCTCCACGATGGCCCTGCCGGACCGGGAATGCCCGTGGGCGTCCGCCAGGGCCTCGGAAAGCTCGGTCTCGTTCCGCACGAGGCGGCAGCCCCGGGACCCCATGTTGTCCACGGGCTTCACCACCAGGGGGAAGGCCAGGGAATCCGGCAGGCGGCCGAGGGGATCCGAGCGGGAGAGGACCGCGAAGCGGGGACTGGGCACCCCGGCGGCGGCGAAAACCGCGCGCATCCGGGACTTGTCGCTGGCGTTCAGGGCGGTCTCGAAGGGGATGCCGGGCAGGCCCAGCCTCTCGGCCACCCAGGCCACGGAGGCGGAGAAGTCCGTGCCCGCGGTCATCACCCCGTCCAGTCCTCCGTTCTCCCTGAGCCGCCGCGCTTCGGCCTCCAGGGCGGGTCGGTCCTTGAGGTCCACGTGCACGAACTCGTCGGCCCAGGGAATGCCCACGGCCTTGTCGCTGCCGTCCGCGGCCACGACCCGCCAGCCCCTCTCCTTGGCGATCCGCAGAGCGGGGACCTGCATGAGTCCCGCTCCCAGCACGAAGATGGTGCGCACCTATACCTCCCGTCCGGAATCCCGGACCCGCCGGGCATAGCATTCGAAGGTGTCCCCCAGGCCCAGGAGCCGCGACGCGGCCCCGGTCAGCCGGGCGAGTCCGGGCTTTCCCGCGGCACCCGGAAAACGCTCCGGGTGGTGCCCGGTCACGCGGATATGTTCTACCCGGAAACCGAAGCGCCTGAGAATCCCCGCAGCCCGGCGGGGCTCCCAGACCGTGGCGTGGTCGTCGGGGCTGCGCTCGAAGAAGAGTCCGGGATTCGAGAGCGCCGAGATGCCCCCTCCCGAGGGGGTCGAAAAGGCGAAGATGCCCCCGGGCCGCACCAGGTCCGCGGCGGCTCGGAGGGCTTCGCCGAGGGCCTCGAAGTGCTCGATCACGAACCACATGGAAAGGCTGTCCACGGTGCCGCCGAGGGCGGAACGGACGCCGGGATCCAGGAAGTCGCCGGCCAGGGCGGGCAGGCCCAGGTCGTCCCGCACGTAGGCCGCGGCGGATTCAGCGATATCCAGGCCCCGGGCGTCCCAGCCCCGCCTGGCGGCTTCCGCCAGGAAGGCCCCGTATGCGCAGCCCGCGTCCAGGATGACCGGGCGGCGCCCGGACCGGAACGGAAGGAGCCGCTCCAGGATGTCCAGGCGGGCCGACGCGAAAGCCGTCAAGGCCGGAAAGTCCTCCAGGTAGGTCCGGCCGTACTGCTTCCGGTACTCCTCGAAGAAATAGGACGTTACGTAGGGATTGTCTTGCCCCTCGAAGAGCTCCCGGTAGACCATTCCGCAGGAGCCGCATCGGAAATAGCTCTTCCGAGGGTACCGGGCGCGGACCGAGCGCTCCGGGGAGCCGCAGACCGGACAGGTCCCAGAGGCGCCGGGCCGGAGGGACGCGAGGCGTTCCGCGAGGGATTC